>DASVSE010000276.1:0-3675 GCA_036388235.1 Rubricoccaceae bacterium
TTCGGACTCAACCTGCACTACCGCGACCGCGAGCGGCCGCTCGTCGGCGCGCTGCTGGGCGTCGGGCCGGGCGGCATCACGACGACATCGTTCCGGCTCGTCATCGGCATCGACCGCTACCAGCCGTCGGTCCGCTAGTGACGCTGGTCAGCCGACACGATCCGGGCGCGTCGGTGCGGGCGCTGGTGCTGCTGCGCGCACAGAGCGAATCGCTGGCGTGGGCCGCGTTCGCCGTCATGGTGGTCACGCTGGCCGCCGTGCTGCAAGGCAGCGCCGTGCTGACGCCGGTCGCGGTCGGGATGACGGCGGCCTTCGTCGCGTCCGGGGCGGTTGCGAGCGCGCGCCTGCGCCGGTTGCCCGCGCGCATCGAGGTCGAGGGCACGGGTGCCCGGCTGTGGTCCGTGTGGGACGCGTCCCGGCCCGCGCGGCGCCCGGCGGCCGAGCCCGTCTGGGAGGCCCGGCTCGTCCACGGCGAGCTTGTCGTGAGCCTCGGCGACGCCGTCGAGACGTTCCAGCGCAGCGATTGGGACGACTTCGACGCGCTCGTCGACGCACTTCGGGGCGCGGCAGCGCGGGATGACGCGGCCTAGTCCTCGTCGAGGATGTACACGGCGCGGAGGTTGCGCGCGAGCTGGCCGTAGTCCAGCCCGTAGCCGATCACGAACAGGTTGGCGATGTCGAACCCGACGTACTCCACCTCCACGTCCACCTTGGCGGCGGTCGGCTTGCGGAGAAGCGTAGCGGCCTTGAGCGACGCCGGGCCCAGCGCGTCGATCTTGTCGAGCACGTAGCGCATCGAGAGGCCGGTGTCCACGATGTCCTCGACGACGATGACATGGCGCCCCGTCAGGTCTGCCGACGCGACCTTTTGTTCGGTCACGGCGCCCGAGGAAACCTTCTGCTCGCCGTAGCTGGAGAGCTTGTAGAAGTCCACCTCGACGTCCGTGGGGATGGCGCGCAGCAGGTCGGCCGTAAAGATGAACGCGCCGTTCAGGACGCCGATCAGGATGGGCGGGCTGTCGGCGTCGGCGTAGTCCTCGGCGATCTGGCGGCCAAGTTCGGAGACGCGCGCCTGGATCGCGGCCTCGTCGAGGTAGAGCCGAAAGCGCTCGCCGCGGCACTCGACAGACTGGGGGGCGCCATCGGTGGCCGTCGGGATGGGAATCGTCGAGAGCTCCATCGGATGCGGGGCGGGCGGGCGAAAAGCTACCGACCGCGCGTAGGCGGGACAACGCTCCCGGCCGGAACCCACCCGAATCGCACGGCCGCGGCCGCGTCGCGCGGCGCGGCCCAGTCTGCGACCGCATGCCCGATGAGCGCGGCGACGCGTGGACCGGCATCGAGCACGAGCGCGTCGGAGCGCTCGGACGGCGGCACGCGGGCATCGGTGAGCAAGTCCGACACGCGTCGGTCGCGGTGATCCACATCGAGGCGGTCGCCCGGACGCCACGGGCGTAGCGTCAACGGCGCATCGAGAACAGATAGGTCGAGCGCGGCTGTCCATGCGGGCGAGTCGCTGTCGGCCGGACGTCGAGCAAGACGCCCCGCGGCGGTGTCCGCCCCGTCTGGACCGACGCGGACTGGCCCCATAGGCGGCGCTCCCGCGACGAACCGGAGTCGGTCGCGGTCGCGCCAGACTGCGACGCCGTCGAGCCCGACGCGGCGGCCGGCGGGGGCCGATACGAGGGCGATCAGGCGGGCGACGACGGCCTGAGAGCGCGCCGCATCGGGCGCGGCCGTGCGGAGCGCCTCGGCCAGGACCGCGCCGCACGCGTCGGGTGTGAGCGCCTGAAGGGCGCCGAGCGGAAGCGACAGGCCCCGCGGGTCGCGGATGGCGATCCGGTTGAAGTCCGCAAGTGGGCTGGCGTCGAGGGCAGAACGGGCGGCCATCGAGGCCTGCGCGATGCGCGCCGCCGTGCGCGGTCCACCCTCGGCCTCGAGCAGGGGCAGCACGCCGTGCCGGATGCGGTTGCGGCGGTACCAGTCAGTGGCGTTCGAGGGGTCGTCCCGCCACGTCCACCCATTGGACCGGGCGTGGTCCTCAACCTCGGCACGCGTCGCCCAGAGGAGCGGCCGGACGAGCGCCAGCCCGTCGGGCACGGTGGCGTCGAGCGGACGCCGCGGCGCCATGCCAGCAAGGCCGCGCAGGCCCGCCCCGCGGACAAGCGCCATCAGGACCGTCTCGGCCTGGTCCGTCGCCGTGTGCCCGACGGCGACGGCTCCGGCTCCCACCTGCCGTGCGGCCTCAGCGAGGGCCGCGTAGCGGGCACGGCGCGCCGCGTTCTGCTGGTTGCCAGCCGCGACGGGCGCCGAGACGACGAGCGACTCGGCGCCGAGACTGGCAGCGAGTGCCTGAACGAACGCCGCCTCGTCAGCAGATTCGGGGCGCAGCCCGTGGTCGACGTAGACCGCGACGGCGTCGTGGCCGAGTGCGCAGATAGCGCGAAAGAGGACCGTCGAGTCAACGCCCGCACTCGTCCCGACGACGAGGCGCGTGCCCGAAGTCACGGCACACGGACCGGCAAGGGCGGCAGCGAGTCGGTCGGGGAAGGCGGTCACGTGCGGGTGCCGGGGTGGGCGGAGAAGATCCGTGAACGAGACGCTCCCTAGGCCAACCCTCACGGCCGCGCCACCTCATGGGTCAGCGCTTAAAGCGTCGTTCAATCTCGTCCTCAGACAGGCGGACGAGCGTCGGGCGACCGCTGGGGTCCGTAAACGGATCCGTGCAGGCAAACAGCTGGTCCACGAGCCCGCGCGCCTCGGGGGCACGAAGCGTGTGACCGGGGCGAATGGCGGACCGCCGAGCGAGGCTGCGGGCGAGGTTGTCGCGGGCATCGAGGCGCAGCAGGCTCGCGTTGCGGCGGTACTGCGCGAGCAGGTCATCGAGGACCGCACGCTCGTCGCCGAGTGTCACGTCGGCCGGGAGGCCGCGGACGAGCACGGTGCCGTCCTTTGCAAGGCTGAGGTCGAAGCCGAGCGCAGCGAGGTCGGGAAGGATCTCGTCGAACAGCGCCCGGTCGGCGGGCGCGAGGCGGACCGTAAACGGAAACAGCAGCTGCTGCCGCGGCGCCATCCCGCTGTCCATCGACGCGAGCGCGCGCTCGTAGAGGATGCGTTCGTGGGCCGCCTGCTGGTCGATGATGAGCAGACCCGAACGGACGGGCGAGAGCAGGTAGCGGCCGTGCAGCTGCCAGAGCGTCCGCCCGGGTTCGGCGTCGAGGTCGCCAAGCGCCTCGGCGTCGCGGCGGGCGGGGATGGCGGCGTAGACCTGTGCCGGCGGACGTGCAGACGCGCGTGCCGGAGGCTCAAGCGCGGGGGACCAATCCGGCCACGGGTCCGGCGGCGGCATCGTGGCCGGAATGGCGAACTCGGACGCCGGCGTGGGCGGGCGGTCGTCGCGTCGGTCGTCGGGGGGGTTGGCACCGGAGGGCAGCGACGCCGTGCGTGGCGAGTCGGGCGGCAGCAACGGCAGCGGTGGCAGGGCCGGGAACGAGTCGCCGTCCGACCCGGCACCCAGTGGCGCTTGTGGAGCATCATCCGGCTCGCCGCTGGCAGGGGGTCCAGGCCCGTCGAAGGGGACCACGGACGGCCCGTCGAGGGGGACGGCGCCCTCGAAGCTCAGCCCGAGGCCAGACTCGGCGAGACCTTTCTTGACAACAGCACGGACGAAGCTGT
>DASVSE010000277.1:0-2644 GCA_036388235.1 Rubricoccaceae bacterium
TCGTGTTCGTCGTCGCGTTCTTCTGGGAGCCGCTGCTCGCCGCCGGGCAGGTCGCCGCGGCCGTCCTCGCGCTCGGCGTCCTGGCAGACGTGCTCGCGCTCTACACGCTCGGCGGGCGGTTGGAGGGCGCGCGTGTGGTCCCGGCCAAGCTGTCGATGGGGGACGCGAACGAGGTCGCCGTCTCGGTGCGCAACCGCTACCCGTTCGCGACGCGCGTCGTCGCCATCGACGAGGTCCCGGTCCAGTTTCAGGCGCGCGACGCCGGGACGACGCTGCGCGTCGCGGCCCGCTCGGAGACCGCCTTCCGCTACACGCTGCGCCCGACAACGCGCGGGGCCTACGGCTTCGGCTGGCTCCTGCTCTACGCAACCGGCCCGCTCGGGCTCGCCCGGCGCCGCTTCCGCGCTGCGCCCGGCGGCGAGGCGGTCGTGTACCCGTCGATCCTACAGATGCAGCGCTACGCCTTTCTCGCGACGTCGGACCGGCTGCAGGAGGCCGGCGTGCGGCGCGTGCGGCGCCTCGGGCAGACGATGGAGTTCGACCAGGTGCGGGCGTACGTCCCCGGCGACGACCGGCGGTCCGTGAACTGGAAAGCAACGGCCCGCCGCGGCGAGACGGCCGGCGCGGCGACGCTCTTCGTCAACACGTATCAGGAGGAGCGCGCGCAACCGGTCGTAGCGGCGCTGGACATGGGGCGCGCGATGCGGGCCCCGTTCGACGGCCTCACGCTCGTGGACCACGCCGTCAACGCGAGCCTCGTCTTGCTCAACACGGCCCTGCTCACGGACGACCGCGCAGGCCTCGTCGCCTTCGATCAGGAGGTCCGGACCGTCCTCCGCCCGACGCGCACGCCTGCGACGCTCCCGACGATTCTCGACGCGCTGTACCGCCTCGAACCGGGCTTCCGCGACCCGTCTTTCGAAGCGCTCTACGGGGCACTGAGGCACCAGATCCGGCAGCGCTCGCTCGTCCTGCTGTTTACGAACATCGACACGGTCGCCGGGCTGGAGCGGCAGCTGCCGTACCTGCGGCAGATCGCGCGGATGCATCGCCTGTGCGTCGTCCTGTTCGAGAACACGGGGATCCGCGAGCTGCTCGGTGCGCGCTCGGAGCGTCTCGAAGACGTCTACGTCAAGGCCGTCGCCGAGGGGCTGGCGCTGGAGACGCGCGAGGTGGCGCGGACGCTGGAGCGCGTGGGCATCGGCGCGCTCGTGACGCGGCCCGAAACGGTCACGTCGGACGCCGTGAACCGCTATCTCCAGATCCGCTCGCGCGGCGCATTCTGAGTCTACTCGGCCGCCGCGAGGCTGTCCGAGATCCGCGCCAGTGTCCGGTCGATGTCGGGCTGGAGCGCCGCGCAGGCCGAGTCGGCCGTGGCCTGCCAGCGGTCGGCATCGGCCGTGCGACCGGCCTCGCGGAAGGCCGTTGCGGCGCCCGTCGCCTGGGCGCACGCCGTGCTGCCGTCGCGCGCGTCGTGGAAGGCCGTCGCGGCTGCGGTTGCGTCGGCCTCTCGGAGCGTACGCTCGGCGTCCGTCAAAGGCGCGGCGGGCTGGCCGGGCGTGGTCGCCTCAATGGCGGGGGCGCCCGCATCGGCAGCACCCGCATCGGGAGCGTTGCCCGGCGCGTCCGAGCATCCGGCGAGAGCGAGAAGGGCGAGACCGAGGAAGCGGGAGGGCATGGGTCGAGACGGGAAGGGGAGTCAGGCCGGCGTGGCGCGCTCGGGGTGGCGGCCGACGACGCCAGCGAGGAGCGCCTCGACGGCCTCCGTGTCGAACGCGAGGTCGCCCGAGGGCTGAACGGCGCCGAGGGCGACGAGGCGCCGCTCCGACCGACACTGCCCCCAGTCGAACGCCAGCACGGCGACCGGCACCCCGGCTGCGACGGCCGTGCGGTGCCAGCCTGTCTTCCAGCCGTCGCTGCGCGCGCGCGTGCCCTCGGGCGAGACGGCGATCCACAGCGGCCTCTCGTCGCGCGTGGCCTCGGCGAAGGCGTTCGTGAGCTGCCCGACCGTCCCGCCGGCCGTGCCGCGATGGACGGGAAACGCGCCGAACGACCGCAGAATCCGCCCCACACCCCACCGGAACAGGGAGTGCTTGGCAGCGATCCCCGGCCGAATCCCGACGACCGCGACGGCTGCCAATGCGACGATCCCGTCGAGGTTGGACGTGTGCGGCCAGCCGATGAGGACGGCGCGCGGGGTGTCGGCGAAGCCGCCGGCGAGGCGCACGCCGAGAGCCGCCAGGATGAGGCGCCCGGTCCAGCGGACGAGCGCGGGGTAGGGCCGCTGCGGCAGGCTCAGCGGGAGGTCCGGCAGCGCGGCGGCAGGGGCGAGCGTCACGGGCAGCCACACGGCCGGCGGAGCCGTCACGGCAGGACGGTGATCGTCGTCATCGCCGAGTCGGACCCGGCGGTGAGGCGACAGGCGTAGACCCCCGCCGAGAGACCGGGAGCGCCGAGCGCGAGCGTGTGCTCGCCGGCTCCAAGGGCTTCCATTCGCGAGACGACGGTCCGGCCCTGTGCGTCCGTGCAAACGAGGCGTGCGCTCGCCGCCGCATCAAGCGTCGCGCGGAGCGATGCTGTCGCCGCTCGCGTCGGGTTCGGGGCGGCGGCGAGGCGAAGCGTGCGCGCCGCCGGCAGCGCCTCG
>DASVSE010000278.1:0-5188 GCA_036388235.1 Rubricoccaceae bacterium
GTCCGCGAGATCGCCGGCCGGGCCGGCGTCAACGCGGCGCTCGTGAACCGGTACTACGGGTCCAAACGCGGCCTCTTCGAGGCCGCGGTCGCCGAGAGCTTCACCGTCGGCGACCTCCTCGTGGGCGACCGGGCGACCCTCGGCGAGCGCCTCGCGCGGTACCTCGCCGGCCGCCGCCGGGCCGGGTTCGACCCGACGCTCGTCGTGCTCCGGTCGGCGTCGAGCCCGGAGGCGGGGCCGCTCCTGCGGGAGGCCCTCGACCGGCAGGTCGTCCGCCCGCTCGCCGCGTGGCTGGACGGGCCCGACGCCGAGGCGCGTGCCGGGCTCGTCGTGTCGCTCCTGTTCGGCGTCGCCGTCTCGCGCGACGTGCTCGGCGTCTCGGCGCTCGGCGCCGACCACTCAGAGGCGCTCACGCCGCCGCTCGGACCGTTCCTGCAGCGGCTCATCGACGGCGGCTGAGCCGTCGTCGGACAGGGACGCGAGGGCCTGAACGGCGCCCTCGGCCGCGCGGACGTCCCGCACGTTGGCAAAGCCGACCGTCGTCCGCGTGCGGTCGCCGTCGGCGTCCCGCCCCTCGGTCTGGGCGAAGACGAGGCTTCCCGAGCCGTCGGGCCGCTCGGTCCGCCGCACGTCGCGGAGCGCCTCGGGCCGAAACGAGCGGACGGTGATGGCGCGGAGGCCCGACGCCTCGAAGAGGATCGCGCGTCGGTCTGTCACGGCGTATAGCGTGCGCCGCGCCCCGCGCCACGCCCACCACGGCGTCGAGAGCATTGCGAGGCCGATGGCGATGAACGGCACTCCGAACAGCGGAAAGGCGACCGAGAGGCTCGTCCAGTCCTCAACGGTGAGCGACGCCATCGCAGTCCAGAACAGCGAGAAAGCCGTCCACGGGATGGCAAACAACCAGACGGCGAACCCCGTGAGGGCGACGCGGCGGGCATCGGGCTGCGCGGCCCATTCGACCATCTCGCCGGGGGCGAGTTCGTCGCGCGCAACGGCCGCGAGGTCGGCCGGAGGGCGATCGGTCACAGGCATCGAGGGCGAGTGAGGCCGGAGTATCGCAGAAGCGGCCGCGCGGGTGCACTGCGCCGCGAGATACCGTCGCAGGGAACGGCCCCGTTCCCGCCGACGCGGTGTGTTGCGCAGGCACCGGGCCGTCACCGACGGCGCCCGCTCCGGAAGGTCCAGAACGGGCGCCACAAGCGACCTTCAGGGCAGGGCTCAGTCCGGAGCCGACTTGGCGTAGGTCGTCTTCGCGGCATCGTCGGCCGTGTCCGACGGCGTGCCGAGAGCTGCGTTGAGGAGCGCTTCCTGCTCGCGGGTGTGGCGCGCCGCCGAGCCCGTCGCGGGGCTTGCCGCCGCCGCCCGGCCCGCATACTCCACGCGCGCCCCATCTGGCAATAGCGCGTCGAGGCGGGGCTGGATAAACATCCACGCGCCCATGTTGGCCGGCTCCTCCTGCAGCCACACGACCGGCTTGCCTGCGAAGCGCTGAATCTCCGCCTGCACGTCCGCCTCGGGGAACGGGTACAGCTGCTCGACGCGCGCCACGGCGACGGAGTCGGGGTTGGCGAGCCCGTCGCGGGCCTTCATGACGTCGTAGTAGACCTTGCCGGAGCACAGGACGAGGCGCTCGGCGGTCGCCGGGTCGGCCCCGGACGGGATAAACGGCTGGTAAGCGCCGTCGGTAAAGTCCTCGGGCCGCGAGACGGCCGCGGGCAGGCGCAGCAGGCTCTTGGGCGTCATCACGATGAGTGGCTTCGCGACGGGCCGGCGCATCTGAAGGCGCAGCGCGTGGAAGTAGTTCGCCGGCGTCGTGAAGTTGGCCACGACCATGTTGTCCTCGGCGCAAAGCTGCAGGAACCGCTCCGGCCGGGCCGACGAATGCTCAGGCCCCTGGCCCTCGTAGCCGTGCGGCAGCAGCATCACGAGCCGCGACGTCTGGCCCCACTTGGCCTCGGCGGACGCGATAAACTGGTCGATCATGATCTGGGCGCCGTTGACGAAGTCGCCAAACTGGCCTTCCCAGAGCACGAGTGCGTGCGGGTCGGCGACGGTGTACCCGTACTCGAAGCCGAGCGCGGCGTACTCGCTCAGCAGTGAGTCGTAGATCTCGATCGGCGCCTGCTCGCCGCCCGGGAGGTTGAGCAGCGGGACGTACGCGTGGCCGTCGGTCTGGTCGTACAGGATCGCGTGGCGCTGCGAGAACGTGCCGCGACCCGAGTCCTGGCCCGTCAGGCGGACGCGCGTGCCCTCGGCGAGCAGGCTTCCGAAGGCGAGCGCCTCGCCGAAGGCCCAGTCGATCTGGCCCGCCTCGAAGAGCTGGCCGCGCTTGGCGAGGATTCGCCCGAGCTTGGGGTGGACTGTAAAGCCCTCAGGCATCGTCTGGAGTGCCGTCACGACACGGTCCAGAACCGGGCGCGGGGCGCTCGTCGTCGGCGCGGGCGCGTCTTCGACGGCCGGCGGTGTTGGGACGGGCGACGTCTCGCGGTTTGCCAGCTCCTTCGTTTCCTCGAAGGCGCGGTCGAGGTGGCGCTTGAAATCGTCCAAGACGGCCTCGGCGCCTTCGGGCGTGAGCTCGCCGCGGCGCAGCAGGCGCTCGAGGTAGAGCTTCCGGACCGAGCGGTGGCGCCCGATCTCGGCGTACATGAGGGGCTGCGTGTAGCCCGGCTCGTCGCCCTCGTTGTGGCCGTACTTGCGGTAGCACACGACGTCGACCACGACATCCTTGTTGAATGCCTGCCGGTACTCGAAGGCCATCCGGGCGACGCGGACGCACGCCTCGGGGTCGTCGCCGTTGACGTGGAAGATCGGCGCCTGGATCATCCGCGCGATGTCTGTCGCGTAGGCCGACGAGCGGCTGTGCATCGGGAGCGTCGTGAAGCCGATCTGGTTGTTGACGACGATGTGGACCGTCCCGCCTGTCCGGTAGCCTTCGAGCTGGCTGAGGTTGAGCGTCTCGGCGACGACGCCCTGCCCGGCGAACGCCGCATCGCCGTGGAGCAGGATCGGGACGACGCGGTCGCGGAGGTCTTTCTCGTCGGCCTCGGGCTCGGCGTCCAGGATGCGCTGCTGCTTCGCGCGCACCATGCCCTCGACGACCGGGTTGACGGCTTCGAGGTGGCTCGGGTTGGCCGAGAGCGTCAGCGCGATCGTGTTGCCGGCCGGGCTCGTGTGCGTGCCCGTCTGCCCGAGGTGGTACTTCACATCACCGGAGCCCTGGACGGCCTCAGGATCGACGGCGCCCTCGAACTCGGCGAAGACCTTGCGGTACGGCTTCCCAATCGTGTTCGTGAGCACGTTGAGGCGCCCGCGGTGCGCCATCCCGATCACAACCTCCTGCCCGCCGCCGTCGGCGGCATCGCTCAGGACGGCGTCGAGGACAGCGATGATGGACTCGGCGCCTTCGAGCGAGAACCGCTTGTGGCCGATGTACTTGGTGTGGATAAACTGCTCAAGGGCCTCTGCGGCGTTGAGCTTCTGGAAGATGCGCGTCTTCCGTGCAACGTCAATCGGGTCGCGAAACTGCGTCCCCTCGATGCGCTCGATGAGCCAGCGCTTCTCGTCGGGGTTGCTGATGTGCATGAACTCGGACCCGACGTGGTCCGTGTACGTGTCCCACAGCCGGTCGAGAATGTCGCGGAGCGGCAGGCGCTCGGTCGCGCCCGTCCCGCCGATGCCGCCCGTGAGAAAGACGCGGTCGAGGTCCCAGACGGTCAGGCCGTACTGCGCCGGATCCAGTTCCGTATGCGCGCGTGGCTCGTAGCCGAGCGGGTTCGTGTCGGCGAGCAGGTGGCCGCGCACGCGGTAGGCACGGACGAGTTCGAACACGCGCGCCTGCTTCTCGACCTTGGACGCGCGTGCCGAGAGGTCGCTCTCGGCGAGGCTCGGCGTCGAATCCGCCGTGCTGCGGAAGGGCGGCGCGTAGATGCCGAGGCTCTTGAAAATGTCGTCGTAGAAGCCGTCCGCGCCCGTGAGCAGGCCCGCGACGACGCTCAGGAACTCGCCCGACTCGGCGCCCTGGATGATGCGGTGGTCGTAGGTCGACGTGATCGTCATGACCTCCGAGAGGCCGAGGCGCGACAGGTCTTTGGGGCTCATGCCCGCGTACTCGGGCGGGTACCCGATGGCGCCGACCGCCACGATGACGCCCTGCCCGGGCATGAGGCGCGGGACCGACATGACCGTCCCGATGCCGCCCGGGTTGGTCAGCGTCGCCATCGTCCCGGCAAAGTCCTCGACGCCAAGTTGCCCGTCGCGGGCGCGCTTGACGATGTCGTTGTACTGGCCGAGAAACTCCGCGAAACCCAGCGTCTCGGCCGTCTTGATGTTGGGCACGAGCAGCTGGCGCTTGCCCTTTTTCTCGATGTCGATGGCGAGGCCGAGCGTCTGGCCGGCCGGGTCGATCCGCTCGGGCTGACCGGCCGCGTTGTGCCGGAAGGCCGCGTTCATCGCCGGCACGCGCTTCGTCGCCTGGACGATGGCGTAGGCGATAAGGTGCGTGAACGAGACCTTGTCGCCCCCCGTCGCCGCCTGCCGGCGATTGACCAGGCGACGGTTCTCGGCCATGAGCCGAACGGGGATCTCGCGGACCGACGTCGCCGTCGGGATCGTCAGCGAGGCCTCCATGTTCTCGACGATCTTGCCGGCGACGCCGCGGAGCGGAGCCGCCGTTGCACCCGCAGGCAGGTCCGCGATCGGGCGCGGGGCCTGAGCTGCGGCGGGCGCAGCGGCGGCTTGGGCGGCGGTAGCCGGAACAGCAGGCGTCGCGACAGGGGGCGTGGGCGCCGCGGGGGGTGCGCCGTCACCGCCCGTGCGCTCGGGCGCCGGGGCGACGTTGCTCACCTTGCCCGGGGCCGTCGCGGGGGCCGCCCCGAGCGCGCCCGTGAACGTGGGGCCGGGGTTGAAGTCGGCGAAAAAGTCGCGCCAGCTCGCGCTGACCGACTCGGGGTTCTGGAGGTACTGCGCGTAGAGGTCTTCGACGTACCCGCTGTTGAATCCAAACATGCGCGGCGGCGGCAAAACGGACGGTTCAGGACGATAGCGGAACGTACGCACAGGCCCCGGTGCGGGTCCGTGAACGCCGTGCGCGCCGCACCCGAGGTCCGGGCACGGCGCGCAGGGTCAAACGGTCGGACCTGGTCGGCCGTGCGTTAGCGGCGGGAGCCGCGGCCACTGGGCCCGGCGG
>DASVSE010000279.1:0-7261 GCA_036388235.1 Rubricoccaceae bacterium
GCCAGATTCGGACGCAGACCACCCTCGTCCTGGCCTCGAACGACCAGACGATCCCGGGCGCGAGTTCGATAGCACTCGCTCGGGCTTTTTCGCCCGGTGTCGCCCGCGTTGTCATCCTTGCCGACACCGACCACAACAGTATCGCGGCATCGCCCGAGTACGTCTCGGCCCTGGCAGGGACAGCAAGAGTCGGGCAGTAGGGCCGGACGAGTGCCAACACGCAGGGACGCCGACGGCCAGACGTGCCACCGGCAGGACGAGGCTGGCACGCGGCCATTCGAACCGTGACCTGGGCTGCTGGCACGCGGTCCGCCTCGTCGTGGGCGGAGTGCGGGGGCGTATCTTCGGACGGTCTCCACGATCCGCCCCGGCGCGTACGAGGAGGCGCTTTTCCCCGGACTTCCCCCCGACCCGGTGAGCACAGCCGAACGCTCGTCCCGCCCCGCCCCGCGCAAGCGGGCCGCCCCCCGGTCGTCCGGCGGGCACTCGCGCGCGGCCGAGGCCGCCGTCACGATTCAACGCAAGCAGGAGGTGCTCGGCATCCTGCTGATGGCCCTTGCGGTTCTGCTCGCCCTCGCCGTCGTCAGCCACACGCCAGCGGACGATGCGCGGCTGGCGGGAGTCGCACGGCGGGGGCTCTTCGAGTTCGGCGACAACCGGCTCGACAACCTGCTCGGCGTCGTCGGGGCGTTCGCGGCGCGGCTGTTCGTGACCGAGGCGCTTGGCTTCCCGGTCCTGCTGCTCCTCGCCGCCCTCCTCGCGTGGGGCTACGTGTTGCTGCGCCAGAAGACGCCCGTCTTTCTACCGCTTCTGAGCGTGCTCGCGGTCACAGGGGCGGTCTTCGCGGCGTGCTTTTTCGGCTGGTTCGACATCCATACCGACACGGACCTCGCGCGGTGGAGCGGTGGCATCGGGACCGGCGTCGCCCAGTGGATGTCGGGTGTGCTCGGGTCCGTCGGGGCGTTTATCGTGCTCGTCGTTGGCCTCGTCATCACGGTCCTGCTGGCCGTCGACCGTGACATTCAGACGAGCCTGGACCGCGTCGAGGGCGCAGCCGTCGGCGTCAAAACGGGCCTGACGGACGGATGGGCCGCCTTCCGGACAGGCTCGGCCGCGCGCAAGCACCTCCGGCAGGAGGCCCGTGCGGTCGCCTTCAAGGAGCGCGCCGAGAAGAGTGCGGCCCGCGACCGCGACCGCGAGGCGACGCTCGCCGAAGCGAAAAAGGCTGCCCGCGAGCGCGTCGCCGACGAGCGCCGAGCTGCAGCCGAGGCCCCGGAGGCCATTTCCGCACCCCGTCCCACCGGCGACGGCGCGCGCGACGCCGATCCGGACGATCGTCACGACGGCCTTCCCGTCCTCGTCGTGCCCGCCTCGGGCGACGGTGCCCGGCCGGTCCCGCCGCGCTTCCCCGCTCCGGTCGCCCCGGATGCCGAGACCGACGACCCTGACCTCGACGGGCTCGTCGACGACGAGCGCGAGGCGGGCCCAGCCGTCCACGTCCACGTCGCCGCTCCCGAGGCCGTCGTCGACCTCGACGCTGCTGCCGCGACCGCTACGGCCCTCGACGTCGAGTACCAGTTCCCGTCGATTGAGCTGCTCGAACAGGCCGAGTCTGACCAGCAGGTCGACATGGCCGAGATCGAGGAAAACAAGCTCACGCTGCTCGACAAGCTCCAGACGTACAACATCCAGATCACCGAGATCGACGCCGTCGTCGGGCCGACGGTGACGCGCTACGAGCTCACGCCCGCGCCGGGCATCAAGATCAGCCGCATCACGGCGCTCGAAGACGACCTGGCGATGGCGCTTGCGGCGCCCGGCATCCGCATCATCGCGCCGATCCCGGGCAAGAGCGCCATCGGCGTTGAGATCCCGAACCGCTCGCGCGAGATGGTCCGCCTGCGGCAGACCCTCTCGACGCCGACGTTCCGTGACGCGGCGCGGGGCGGCAAGATGGCCCTCCCGATCCCGATCGGGAAGACGATCGAGGGCGGGGTCTACGTCGAGGACCTCGCCAAGATGCCGCACCTGCTGGTCGCCGGCGCGACGGGCTCGGGCAAATCGGTCGGCGTCAATGCGCTCATCGTCGGCCTGCTGTACGCGAAGCAGCCCGCCGACCTCAAGTTCGTGATGATCGACCCGAAGAAGATCGAGCTCAACGGCTATGCGACGCTGCTGAACCACTTCTCGGCGATGCCCGTCGACGCCGAGGATCCGATCATTACGGACTTCTCGCAGGCCGCGGCCGTCCTCCGGTCCTGCGAGCGCGAGATGGAGCTGCGCTACGACCTGCTCGCCGAGGCGGGCGTGCGCGGCATCGTCGAGTACAACGACAAGTTCGCCCGCGGCGCCCTTGTGTCGCTCGGGGGCAAGCACCGCCACCTGCCGTACCTGGTCGTGATCGTCGACGAGCTCGCGGACCTCATGATGACGAGCGCGAAGGAGGTCGAGGCACCGATCGCGCGCCTGGCGCAGATGGCCCGCGCCGTCGGCATTCACCTCGTCCTGGCGACGCAGCGGCCGTCTGTTGACGTCATCACGGGGCTCATCAAGGCCAACTTCCCGTCCCGGATGGCCTACCAGACGTCGTCCAAGATCGACTCGCGCACGATCATCGACGGCGGCGGGGCGCACCAGCTTGTCGGCAACGGCGACCTGCTGCACATGAACGGGAGCCGCCTGACGCGTCTCCAGGGCCCGTACGTGTCGGTCGAGGAGGTCGAGGCCGTCACGGGATTTATCGGTGCGCAGGACGGGCCGGGTCCCTACCTCCTCCCGCCGATGGACCCGCACGAGGATGCGCCGGCGGGCGCCGCTGGCGACTCGTCCGAAGACCGCGACGACCTGTTCGCCGACGCGGCGCGCGTCATCGTGCGCTCGCAGCAGGGGTCCGTCAGCCTGCTGCAGCGCAAGCTGTCCGTTGGCTACACGCGCGCGGCGCGTCTCGTGGACCAGCTTGAAGACGCGGGCATCGTCGGGCCGTTCGAGGGCTCCAAGGCTCGCGAGGTGCTCGTGACGAGCGAGTACCAGCTCGACGAGATGCTCAACCCGGGCTCTGGCCTCGGCGACGATCCGGACGAGGCGTAGCCAGCTCCTCTCCACGACCGATCACTCTCCTTCCTGTCCATCGGTCCCGTGAAGTCGGAAATTCAGGAAAATGAGAAAGAGACGTGCGAAGCAGAGGAAGCGCTCACCGGCACAGAGTATCTGGGACAGTGACGTGGCCGTCAAGGATAACAGTCTGCGACAAAAGGGTTTCGGTAGGAGTCGTATCGCACGACTCCCACCCAAGCACCCATCACGACGACCCAGAGCGCGACCAATACGAACTGCCGTCGTCGAAGCAGGATGTAGACGGCGACCGACAGGTTCAAGATCAGACAACTCGCGACCACAGGAAGAACCGTCAGACCAAACAACAGTCCGTCGCCCGGTCCACGAGAGCAGATGCCACGGACCGCAGGCCAGAGAGCGGATGATGCCAGCAGGAAAAGGACGAGTCCAACCCCATTGAACGCCAGCCAGGTCGTTGCGCGGCGTGACAGGCGCATGACTTCAGACCGGGATCGTCGTCGCGTTGATGACGTGCTCGACGGCGCGGATGCGCGTGAGCGCTGCGTCGTCGGGCGCGCCCTGCCCCGCGTCGAAGCGGATGCGAGCGACGGCCGCCTCGGCGCCAGCGAAGACGAGGTTCTCCATCTCGTGCACGTTCCAGCCTGCCTCGCGGACCTCGCCCAGGACGCCCGCGAGCACGCCCACGCGGTCGCGGTGGCGGACCGTCAGCAGGTGCGTCGCCGGCGTCTGCTCGGCGAGGTTGACGACGTTGTCGACGCGGCCCGTGTCCGCGTAGGTCAGCAGGATCCGGACGGCCTCGTCGCCGATGGCCGCCGTCGCCTCGTCTGTCGATGCGCCGACGTGGTGCGTGATGTAGGCGCCAGCCGCGAGCGGGTGCGAAAAGTCGCCCGTCCCCGTGGATGGCTCGCCGGCAGGGACGTCGGTCGCGTAGCGGAGGCCGTTCGTCTCCATCGCGTGCGCGACGGCCGCCTCGTCAACGGTCTCGGCACGGCTCGTGTTGACGAGGCTCGCGCCGGGGCGCATCGCGGTCAGCAGCTCGGCGCTCACCAGACCCACCGTGTCCGGCGTCTTGGCGACGTGGACTGAGAGCACGTCGGCGACGCGGGCGACGTCGACCGGCGTCTCGGCGCGGACGATGCCCAAGTCGGCCGCCTGCACCTCTGTCAGCGACCGGCTCCATGCGACGACGGGCATTCCGAAGGCGGCCGCCCGCGTCACCATCTCACGCCCGATGTTGCCCAGCCCGAGCAGACCGAGCGTGCGCCCGCGCAGGCCTGACGCCTTCGAGTAGCCTTTCTTGTCCCATGCCCCGGCCCGGGCGCTGATGACGCTGTCCGGGATCCGACGGTCGAGGGCGAGGATCAGCCCGAAGGCAAGCTCGGCGACGGCCGAGGCGTTCTTGCCAGGACAGTTGGCGACGTAGATCCCGCGCGCCGACGCGCCCGCCACGTCGATGGTGTCGACGCCCGCGCCGGCCCGCACGACGAGTTCGAGGCCGACCCCGGCGTCGAGGTGCTCCGCCGTGACCTTCGTCGAGCGGACGATGAGCGCGGACGGGTCGTGCTCGCGAAGCGCGGCCGCGAGCGTGTCGGCGGCGAGCGACGGGTCCGAGACGACCGTGTGACCGGCAGACGTGAGCCGGTCGAGACCGGCCTGCGAGAAGGCGTCAGCGACGAGGACGAGCATGGTGACGAGAGAATCGGAACGGGAAACGGCAATCGGGGAGCAGCCGGGCCACAGGCCGTCGTCCGGCCGCATCCCGACCGCCGGCCCGGGGACGCCCGGCCGCTCCTCTCTGCCCGTCTAGAAGCGGTGGATCAGCAGGCCCGAGCGGAGCTTCGGCTCGAACCACGTCGACTTGGGCGGCATCAGCTCGCCGGCGTCTGAGACGTCAAGGAGATCCTCGGGAGCCGTCGGGTACATGGCGAAGGCGATCTCGGCCTCGCCCGCATCGACGAGCCGCTCCAACTCCTCGGGCCCGCGGATACCGCCGACGAACGCGATGTTGGCATCTGTGCGCGGGTCCTTGATCCCGAGCATCGGGTCGAGGACGAACTCCGACAGGCGCGCGACGTCGAGCGTGTCCGCGACGCCGTCGCGCTCGGTCTCGGGGAGGGCGAGCGAGAGCCAGCCGATCTCGTCGGACAGGTAGACGCCAACAAAGCCGGGCTCCTCGGGCTCGGCGAAGACGGCCTCCTCGACGTCAAAGCGGTGGCGGAGCTGCTCCAGAAACTTGGGTTTGCCCGCCGGCAGCTTCTTCACGATGCGGTTGTAGGCCTGGATCTCCATGTCCTCCATCGGAAAGAGGACGGCCAGAAAGTCCTGGGCGCCGGGTTCGTCCGGCATCTCGCGCGCGACCCGGGCCGCGGCGGCGCAGCGGTGGTGGCCGTCGGCGACGTAGAGCGCCTCGATCTCGGCGAAGGCCTCGGCGAGCGCGTCCGGGTCTGTGACGGCCCAGACGGTGTGCTGAACGTAGTCCTTGGCCTTGAAGTCGTAGAGCGGCTCGCCCTCCATGGCCTCGGCGACGAGCGCGTCGATGGCGTCGGCACCGCGGTAGGTCAGCATGACCGGCTCGGCATGGGCACGTTGCGTGCGGACGTGCCGCGTGCGGTCGTCCTCCTTGTCGGGCCGCGTGTTCTCGTGGCGCAGGATGCCGCCGAACTCGCGGCTGTCGTAGGCCGCTGCCGAGACGAGGCCGACGACGCCCGTCTGGGCGCGGCCGTTCATGATCAGCCGGTAGACGAAGAGACCGGGCTCGACGTCTTCGGTAAAATGGTCGCCTGCGGCGAAGGCAGCGAGGGCGGCGGCCCCGCCGTCGTAGACGGCATCGTCGTGCTCGTCCGTCCCGGCCGGGAGGTCGATCTCGGGCCGGACGACGTGGAGGAACGAGAGCTCGTTGCCGCGGGCGAGCTCGCTCGCCTCGGCGACCGAGACGACGTCGTAGGGGACGGAGGCGACGCGCTCGGCGTCGGCGGGGACGGGGCGGAGGGCGCGGAACGGGCGGACGGAGGCCATGGCCGAAGCCGAAGGGGTAAGTGACGGTGCACGAAGATAGATCGCCGCGGGTGCACCACGCCGGGTCCCGGCCGCCCCCTCTTCACCCGTTCTCGACAGCGCCTGGCTGGACACTCGGGCTGGCGACCGTATCTTGGGCGTCCACACTGCGGGGTGGAGAAGTGGTATCTCGTCGGGCTCATAACCCGAAGATCGTCGGTTCGAATCCGGCCCCCGCTACCTGACGCCGGCTCCCACCTCGGGGGCCGGCGTTTTTGCGTTCGGGGACGACGCGCAGGGGCAGCGCATAGGGGTTGCACGGGCACGGGGGCACAGCGACGTTGCGCGCCTCCCTCCTCTCCCGCGATGCGCCTGCCGCCAGTCTTCCTTCTTTCGCTTGCCGCCCTCGGCGTTCGCGCCCAGCCAGCGGCCGACGTCCCAGTTGAGCGCGTGATCCTGTTCACGAGCGGCGTCGGCTACTTCGAGCACGCCGGCCGCGTCGCGGGCGACGCCGAGGTGACGCTCCAGTTCGACGAGTCCGCGCTCAACGACGTCCTGAAGTCGCTCCTCGTCGAAGACCCTCAGGGACGCGTCGCGGGCGTCGTGTACCCCAGCCAGGCGCCCGTCGAGCGGACGCTCCGCTCGTTCGCCATCGACCTCTCGGGCGCGCCCGACCTCGCGTCGATCCTCCAGCAGGCGCGCGGCGCCGAAGTCTTTGTCGACGCGCCCGGCGGGACGATCCGCGGGACGATCCTGGCGGTCGGGACGGAGCCGCCGGCTGAGCGGGGGCAGGCGCCCGAGCGGACGCTCACGCTCGCGACAGCGGGCGGGCTGGCGACGGTCCGCCTCAGCGACGCCCGCCGCATCTCGTTCGTCGATGCCGCCCTCCAGGCCGAGATCGACGGCGCACTCGCGGCTCTCGCCGAGGCGCGCGGCGGGCAGCGGAAGCCCGTCCGCATCCAGTTCCGCGGCGGCGGCCCGCGGCGCGTCCGCATGGGCTACGTCGTCGAGGCGCCGGTCTGGCGGACGAGCTACCGCCTCGTGCTGCCCGAGACGGGCGAAGCCGAGGGCACGCTCCAGGGCTGGGCGCTCGTCGAGAACCCGACCGAGTCCGACTGGTCCGGCGTGGATCTCACGCTCGTGTCAGGCCGCCCGGTCTCGTTCCAGACCGACCTCTACACGCCGCGCTACG
>DASVSE010000280.1:0-2354 GCA_036388235.1 Rubricoccaceae bacterium
CCGACACGTCGGCAGCCCCTCCCGACCCGCACGCCGGGCACACCATGCCGGCCGACCCGCAGGCGGGGCGCACCGGCGAGGCCGACCACCCGATGGCCCACGGCGCCACCGGCCACGGCGCGCACGCGGGCCACGCGGGCATGACGAGCGCGCTCTCCCCCGCCGCCCCGATGTCGGCCGACGCGTCGGGGACGGCGTGGATTCCGGCGGCGAGCCCGCTCGAAGCCGCGATGACGACGGCCGGCCGGTGGCACCTCATGCTCCACGCCGCCGCCTTCCCGCGCCTCACCGCCGTCGACGCCTTCGGGGCCGGGACGCGCGGCGGGACGTCCGTCGGCGTCCCGAACTGGGCGATGGGCATGGCGCAGCGGCCCCTCGGCCGGGCGACGCTCACGCTCCGCGCGATGGCCTCGCTGGATCCCATCACCGAGTCCGGCGACGGCTACCGCCTCCTGTTCCAGTCCGGCGAGACGTTCGGCGGCGAGCGCCTCGTCGACCGCCAGCACCCGCACGACGCTGTCTCGGAGCTGTCGGCGACCGTCTCGGCTCCGGTCGGCCGTACGGCCGTCTTCGGCTACGTCGGCTATCCCGGTGAGCCTGCTCTCGGCCCGGCTGCGTTCATGCACCGCCCGAGCGCGCGCTACACACCGGACGCGCCCCTCAGCCACCACTGGCAGGACGCGACGCACATCGCGTGGGGCGTCGCCACGGCCGGCGTCGCGTGGGGGCCGCTGACGCTCGACGCATCGCTCTTCACAGGCGCCGAGCCCGACGAGCGGCGCTGGACGCCCGACCGCCCGCGGTTCGACTCGTACAGCGCCCGCGTCTCGGTCCGCGCGACGCCCCAGACCGCCTTCCAGATCTCGCGCGGGCGCATCCACGAACCCGAGGCGATTGAGCCCGGCGTGAGCCAGATCCGCACGACCGCCTCGGCCCTCTACAGCGCTCCGGTCGGCCGCGACGGCGACCTTGCCGCCGCCCTCGTGTGGGGCCGCAACGACGCCCGGTCGGCCGAGCCTCACGGCGACGCCGGGCACCACGGCGGCCCTCAGCAGGCCCTCCTCGCCGAGGCGACGCTCCGCCGCGGCCGCGCGGTCGTGTTCGGCCGCGGCGAGTGGATCCAGAAGTCGGGCGAGGAGCTCGCCCTCGACGGCGACCTCGGCGAGCCCGTCTACGGCATCGGCGCGCTGGGCCTCGGCGCGGGTGTCGACGTCGCCCGCACGCGGGGCATCGCCGCCACACTCGGCGCCGAGGCGACGGCGTACCGCGTCCCCAACGCACTGCGCCCGCTTTACGGCCGCGCGCCGGTCTCGCTCCAGCTCTTCCTCCGCTTCAGCCCGACGCGCTTCTGAGCGCCGTCTAGGGCGCGCGAGCCGCGCCCTTCGCACATGGTGTGACGACCCGGCGTCACAGCGGCGTCGTAGACTCTGCGCCCCTTCCGCACTCGCCCCAAGCGCCCCGCGTGACGCTGGACCAGACCCCGTTCGTGATCGTCGACACCGAGACCACGGGCTCTCGGGCAGGCGAGGACCGCCTCATCGAGATCGGCGCCGTGCGCCTCGTCGGCGGCCAGGTCGTGGACACGTTCCAGCAGCTTATCGACCCTGGCCGGGCCGTCCCGAACCGCATCACGTGGCTTACGGGCATCTCGACGGCGATGGTCTTCGAGCAGCCGTCCGTCAACGACGTCATGCCGCGCTTTGCCGAGTTTCTCGGCGACGCCGTGATGGTCGCCCATAACCTGCCCTTCGACGCCCGCTTTCTGGACGTCGCAATGGACGAGGCCGGGCTGCCGCCGATCCGCAACGCGAACCTGGACACCCTCCGCCTCGCGCGGCGCCTGCTCCCCGGCCTGCCCTCGAAAGGCCTGACGGGCCTGACGGCCCACTTCGGCATCACGGTCGAGGGCCGCCACCGCGCCCTCGGCGACGCGCAGGCGACGGCCGAACTGCTCACGATCCTGCTCGACCGCCTCCGGCTGGAGTTCGGCGTCGAGACGCTCGACGACCTGCTGGCCTTCCAGCGCAAGCGCTACGTCGAGACGCGGCGCGAGGCGACGCACATCGCGCGCATCCGCGAGACGCGCCTGCCGCTCCTGCCCGACCGCCCGGGTGTCTACTTCATGCGCGATGGCCGAGGGAAAGTCATCTACATCGGCAAGGCCAAAAGCCTCAAGAACCGCGTCCGGAGCTACTTCACCGGGCTGGAGAACCACCCGCCGAAGACCAAGAAGCTCATCCGCGACGTGCGCGACGTGACATGGCGCGAGACCGGGACCGAGCTCTCGGCGCTCCTGGAAGAGTCGCGGCTCATCAAGACCTACCTGCCGGTCTACAACCGCGCGCTGAGGCGCT
>DASVSE010000281.1:0-13648 GCA_036388235.1 Rubricoccaceae bacterium
TCGTGTGCCTCCGTCCGGACCCCAAACGGAGGCCACGTCCGGACGACGCGCCCGACCGTCCGCCCCAGCCGGCGAAAGCGTCGCCCTCCACGCGTGACGCGTTCGGGCTCGGCCCCGCGGTAACACACCCCCGCGCCGCACCCCCGAGGTCGAAACCCGCGCAGCGGCAGAACAACGGCCGCGCCCACGCTCAGCGGCTCGATTTCGAAGGCGGCCCCCGGCCCGACGCGGCCGCCCGCGCCGTCCACGCGGGCAAAGGGCGTCGCGACGCGCACGTCAATCGGCCCGAGGCCGAGGCGGACGTGCGACAGCACGTGCCCGCCCTCGGCAACGTTCTCAGCGACCGACGCCGAGGCGTAGGCCAGCGCAAAGCCAATCACCGGCTGCCGCGCCCCGACGAGCCGTTTGGCTGCGTAAAAGCCGGCTCCAGCCGCGGCACCCCCGAGGGCGACTGCAGGAAGGCGCCGGACCGGCACGCCCTCTGCCAGCCCACGCCCAACCGTCAACACGGACTGCGTGGCGACGTTGCCGACGAACAGGGCCCGTGCGTCGAGCGGCTGCCGCCCTTCAATGCCACCAAAGATGTTTCGCACGGGGGCCGCCGCCGAATCGGGCGTCTGCGCGGCGGCCGGGCTGGCGACGGCGAGCAGGAGGCCGAGGCACCAGCTGCGGGGCAGAACGGCTTGGACGCGCATAGGGGTGCATCAACCGGCCGGTCTCCCCGCCGACTGGAACTCAGTCGTCGTCGCCTGCTCCCGTAGTCGAATCGGCCTCGTGGATCTGTGCGGGCTTTTTGCCCGGCTGGGGCGTCTCCGCGGCGCCCTCGGCCGGGTCCTCGCCGTGATGCTTCTTCTCTTCCATGACTTTCTTATCGTGGGCGACGTTGCGTGGGTCGGACATCTGACGGCGGGAGTGTGAGCGCCTCGAACGGCGGCCGGGGAATACGGTTCGTCCGCGCTAAAGACCCGCCTCGTCGGCGAGCGCCTCGGCCTCGTCCACGAGGGCTTCGATGGCATCGAGACCGCCGTCCCAGAACGCGGGGTCGCGGAGATCTACGCCGAGCCGACCGACGAGCGCGTCGGGCCAGTCCGAGCCGCCGGCGGCGAGCAGGTCGCGGTACTCCGCGGCGAACGCTGGGCCCTCGCTGAGGTAGCGGGCGTAGAGCGCCATCACGAGCAGCTCGCCGAAGGCGTACGCGTAGACATAGCCCGGCGTGTGCACAAAGTGCGGGATGTAGCTCCACCAGCGGCGGTAGCCCTCCGTCAACTCGACCGAGTCGCCGTACATGGCCGTCTGCGTCGCCATCCAGTGGTCCGCGAAGTCGTCGGCCGTCAGCTCGCCCGTCTCGCGGCGGTGGGCGTGGATGCGCGCCTCGAAGCGGTTCATCGTGACCTGCCGGAAGACGGTCGCCATCGAGTCGTCGATCTTCTCGACGAGGAGCGCGAGGCGCTCGGTCGGGTCCGTGATCCCTGCGAGGACGTGCTGGAAGGTGAGCATCTCGCCGAAGACCGAGGCCGTCTCGGCCGTCGTCAGCGGCGTGTCGGCGTGGAAGACGCCCTGCTCGCGCGCCAGATACTGGTGGATACCGTGGCCAAGCTCGTGTGCGAGCGTCTGCACGTCTCGCACGCGGCCGGTGTAGTTGAGGAGGATGTACGGGTGCGCACTCGGAACGGCGCCGTGGCTGTAGGCGCCGCCCTGCTTGCCCGGGACAGCCGGCGCGTCGATCCAGCCCTCGTCGAAAAAGCGGTCCACGACGTCGCCGAACTCGGGCAAAAAGGCGCGGTACGCTCCGGCGACCGTCTCGCGCGCCTCGGCCCACGAGACGTGCCGGGCCGCCTCGCCGAGCGGCGCGTAGCGGTCGGCGTCGGTCATCGCGGGCCGGCCGTCCTGCCCGTCGAGGCCGAGCAGGCGGCCCTTGAGGCGGTAGAAGCGTTGCGCGAGGCCGTAGCGGCCTGTGACGGCGGCGACGAGCGCGTCGACCTGCTCGGCGTCGGTTTCGTTGGCGTCGTGGCGATCCGCGTCCCACGTGGCGTAGCCGCGGAGTCGGTCCGTCGAGGCCTTGTCGGCGAGGATCGTGTTGAAGACGAACGCGAGCGGGCGCTCCAGGTCCGCGAGCCCGTCTGTGACGGCCGCAGCCGCGTCGAGGCGGAGGGCGCGGTCGGCCTCGTGGAGCCTCGACGTCGCGACGGCGAGCGGAAGTGCCTCGCCGCGGACCGCGAAGCGCGCTGCGCCGAGCGTCTCGTCGAAGAACCGGTTCCACGCGCTCGGGCCCGTCACGTCCTTCTCGGCCAGGATTTGCTCTTCGGCCTCGGTCAGCACGTGCCGCCGCGCCTTTGTCGCCACCTCGAGGTGGTGCCGGTGGCCTGCAAGCGCAGGCTCGGCGGTGAGCGCCGCTGCCGTCGCCTCGTCGAGGCCCGCCCACTCGACGCCGGCAAACACGAGTTGCTGCCCGACGCGCGTCGTGGCCTCGCGGACCCGCTGGAGGAGCGCGCCCCGCGCCGGGTCCTCAGTGTCCGTGCTCCACGCGAGGTAGGCGTACGTCGCCGCCCGTCCCGCGCGGTCGTGGATCTCGGCGATGGCGTCGTAGACCGCCGCGGCCCTGGCCGCCCCCGCCGCCGGGTCGGGCGCGTCGGCGAGCGCGGCGAGCGTGCCGCGGTGTGTCTCGGCGAGCGCATTCGCATCCGCCTCGGCACGGACGAGGTCGGCGTCGAGCGCCGCTTCGTCCGGGTAAAGGTCTCCGAGGTTCCAGCGGACGGCCTCCGCGCCAGTCGGCGAGGCGGCGTGCGGGTCCGGATCCAGTCCAGAATTGGCCTCCGGAGACGGCAGCGGGCGGCGAGCAGAGAAAGGCAGCGTCATGACGGGCTTTTTTTTCGAGGCGGAACGGTATCGGCCGGGCCCCGCTTTAGCTTCCGGGAGGTCGTGCGGAGCGGGCGGTGCAGAGGGCAGCGTCGGCGTCGCGGAAGGTAACGGCCTCGTCCCCCACCCTGTCATGGCCCAGCGGCTCGCGTCGATCGCCGACGCCGAGGCGATGCTCGCAGATTCGCAGCGTCAGCCCGTCCTTCTGTTCAAGCACTCGTCGACGTGCCCCGTCTCGTTCGCGGCGCGGGCCGAGTTCGACGCGTTCGACGCCCTCGACAGTTCGCCGCCGTGCTACGTCGTGGTCGTGCAGACAGACCGCGCGGTGTCGGCCTTTCTTGCCGACGCGCTCGACGTGCGCCACGAATCGCCCCAGGCGGTCCTCATCGACGCCGGCACGGCGGTCTTTGCGGCCTCGCACGGCCGGATTCGGACGGCGACCCTCGCGGGCGCCATCCGCGCGCACGCTGCTCCCTGACGCCCTTGTCTAGCCCCCCGATGCTGCCTCTCCTGCGCCCCGCCGCCCTCCTCGCTCTCCTCGCCGTCGCCGCCTGCACGCCGTCGGCGCCGCCGGTCGGCGGCCCCGCGCCCGCCGTCGAGGTCCAGACCGCGTCGGGCGTGCTGCGCCTGGCCGACCTTCACGGGCAGCAGGTGGTGCTGCAGTTCGCCCCGGCCGACTCGCTGGAGGCGTGGGCCGCCCTCGCGGCGGCATCGGCCGACCTCACGGCGTCGGGCGCGCTCGTCATCGGCGTCTCGACGGACGGCACGCCGCCCGAGAGCCCGTTCCGGGTCGCGCGCGACGAGGACGGGACAGCCGCCGCAGCCTTCGGCTACACGGGCGTCCCGCTCGCCGTCGTCATCGACCGCGCCGGCGTCCTCCGCGGCCTGACGGCCCCCCGGCAGCCCGACGACCTGTTCGCGCTTGCAGCGCCGGTCCTTCTCGAAGAGGACGCGGCCGAGGTGCCCGGCCCGCCCGTGGACCCTGTCGGGACGGACGCCGAGAGCGTCGAGCGGCTCGTCCGCGGCGGCGCGGCCCTGATCGACCTCCGCGACGCCGCGACGCGGGAGGCCGAGGGGCCGGTTCGCTACGCGCTCGTCTGCCCGGTCGGCCGCTTTGCCGCCGACGTGCTTCCGGCGGACGTGGGGACGGCCGTTGTGCTGCTCGGGCCCGACGCATCGGAGGCAGCGCGTCAGGCTGCCAAGTGGGGCTACCGCGACGTCCACGCGGTGACGGACGTCACCGACCTCGCCGAGGCGCCGGCCGACGCGCCCGTCCGCTCCGAGCGGCCCGAGCCGCGCCGCGCCGTCGTCCACGGCTGAAAGGCGCCTGCGGAACCCAGGCGCGAGCATGTGCAGCGTGCGGCCGGCATCGCCTGGACCGTGGCTTGAACCAGTGCCGGCGACGGGCACGATACGGCCTGAGCGTGGAGGAGTCTCGCGGAGTCCTGTGCTTGTTACTTCACGCCTGAGCACATTTCAGGGCCGGCGCCGGAGTGAGGGGGAGCGTTGCGGAGTCGCCATCTTGATGGTTGGCTGATAGCCTCTCCAACACTGTCCTCGCCCGACACGAGCGAAACAGCCGGCCACTCCGCCTCATCCTGAAGGAGAAGCAGCAGCAGGAGGCCCTACTCCACCGCATCCTCCTCGGCGACCTCGACCAACTCGACGCTGGGGCCGCGCTCTTAAGGATGTTGCCTACGTTTGAGCCAGGAACGTCGGGCGATCTTTGTCCTCTTCCTCCTGCACGCCAAGCCCTCCCCGACCGATTATGGCGATCCGTGTCTTCCTTATCGACGATCACCCCGTCATGCGAGAGGGGTATGCGCGCCTCGTCGCGCGCGCGCCCGGGATGGAGATTTGCGGCGAGGCCTCTTCGGCGGAAGACGCCTTCGATGCGGTCGTGGACCAGAACCCCGACGTACTCCTCGTGGACCTCTCGCTGCCGGGCGAAAATGGAATCGACTTCATCAGGCGGATTGCCGCGCTGGGCATGACCGGGGCTCTTCTCGTTGTCTCAGCCCACGACGAGGCCATTTACGCGGAGCGTGCGCTCTCCGCTGGCGCACAGGGGTACGTCATGAAGAACGAACCGTCGAGTTGTGTCCTCGACGCTATCCACCGCGTCCATAGTGGCGGCATCTACCTCTCGAAGACGCTGCACGAGCGGCTGCTTCTGGGGCGAATCGCACGCACGTCCACCGATAGCCCAAGGGCGAACGTGCTCACAGACCGCGAGATCGAGGTGTTCGAGCATTTCGGACGTGGCCAGGCGACGGTCGAGATCGCCGGGCAGCTCGGGCTCAGCCCGAAGACGGTCGAGTGCCACCGCGCGAGGATCAGGAAGAAGCTGGGTATCAAGACCGCTTCCGAGTTCGTCCAGCAAGCCGTGCTATCGGTCGAGCGCTCACTCGCGACCGCCAGGGGCGCGGCAGCGGCGGCCTGACCACGGGCACCGGTGCATCCGGCTGCAGCACCACCGGAACGAGCCAGGCCTTTACGCGGCTGCGTCTGGCCCCGGCCGCGCGGGCCCGCCGGTGGAGTCCGTCGGTGCAGACTCTATGCCCGTGCCCCGATCTCGACGTCGCGAAGCACCTCGCGGAGCGTTATGGCCAGCGTGTCGGCCAGGGTGTCCTTTGAGAGGTACGCGCGCGCGCCCGCCGCCTGAGCCCTGGCGGCCGTGGCAGGCTCTCGATCGACCGAGATCACGACGACGGGAAGGGCGGGCCGTTCGGCTCTCAGGTGAGCGGCGAGGGCGATCCCGTCCATGCCCGGGAGGAGAATGTCGGTGACGAGCAGGTCGCACCCGGGAAGCGTAGGGGCACAGAGCGCCTCTTCGGCACTTTCTGCGACCCCGCACATCTCAAAGTCCGGCTCGCGGGCGAGCAGGCGGGCGTAGGCGTCCCGCATCACCGGGTGGTCCTCGACGAGGTAGATCTTGTGCGGCATTGGTGGGAGCGTAGGCGAGCAGAAGAGCGACTCTCGCGTTGGGGTGCAGCAACCGTGCCGCTGGGCTGGTGGGTCTCGGTCATGCGGGGCCTCCCCCCGGATCCTCCCTGCGAAACCGTGCCTCGAGCGGACGCCCCCCGTCCGAGGGGCTGCCGGCGGGAAGCGTCAGCGTCACCCGTGTCCCCTCGCCCGGTGCCGTGTCGAGCCCGAGCCGGCCGCCGGCCAGTTCGAGCCGTTCCCGGACGCTAAACAGCCCGAACCCGCCGGTCTTTGACCCCGCACCGGGGGCGAACCCTTTCCCTCGGTCCTCGACCTCGACCACGACGTCTGGGCCATCGCGGTGCGCGCGGACCGTCGCCTCGCGCACGCCGGCGTGCTTGACGACGTTGAAGAGGAGTTCGCGGAGCGACTGGTAGAGCAGCGCCCTCGTGTCCGGATCGGGCACCGGGACCGGGCCGCCGGTCTCGACGCCGATGTCCATCTGGAGCTGGGTCCGCTTGAGCTCGGCCAACCAGTCGAGCGTGTCGACAAGGTCGGGGCTCTGGAGCGTCTGCGGGCTGAGCTCGGCCGCGAGCGAGCGCGTGAGCTGCGAGGCGCCGGTGACGATCTCGGCCGCTCGGCTGCGGAGCTCAGCGGCCTCGCTCGCCTCGGACTGGCCGAGCAAGCTGATCATGATGCTCAGCCCGGCGAGTTGCTGCTGGAGGTCGTCGTGGAGGACGTGCGCGAGCCGGCGGCGCTCTTCGTGCTCGGCGTTCGAGAGGCGGGCCGCGAGCTGGCGCACCTCCTGCGTTCGGGCCGCGACGCGGGCTTCGAGCGTCTCGACGAGGTCTCGGGCTTCAGCCTCAGCCCGCATGAGCGCGTCGATGTCGGTGATGGTCCCGAACCACGCGGACACGGCACCGTCCGGGCCGTGAACGGGCCGCGCCCGTGTAATGACCCAGCACGGGCCGTCGGGCGTGAGGAGCCGGTGGCGAACCTCATACCGCTCCTCGCGATCGCGCGCGTCACGCCACGCGGCCTCGGTCTGGGCGCGGTCGTCGGGGTGGACGAGGTCGGGCCACATGTGCGTCCTCAGCGCATCCTCGGATCCGTGGCCGGTCATCGCCTCGAACTGGCCGTTCACAAAGTCGACGGTGCCGTCTGCACTCAGCCGGAAGAGGACATCCGGGACGGCCTCGGCGACCTGGCGCAGCCGGGTCTCGCTCGCATGCAGCGCCTGTTCTGCCTGCGCCTGCTCGACCGCCAGCCACGTCCGCTCGGCGGCCGCCTCGATAAGCGTGACCTCGGCCGGCGTCCACGCGCGCGGCGCAGCCTGGTGCACCAAGAGGACCGCCTGGAGCCGGTCCTTTTTCACGAGTGGGACGCCGACCTCCGCCGCGATGCCCGCGCTCACGTACGCCGCGCGTGCGGAGGGCGGCAGATCGGCCGCTGCGGCAGTGTCGGGCAGGACGAGTGTCTGCCCGGCGCGCAGCGCTCCGGCACGTGCCGGCCCGAAGGCGGCCATCTCGAAGCGGCCCTGCTGCGGCTCCACGCCGTCGGTGTAGTTCTGCTCGACGACGACGTGATCGCCATCAACGTCGCCGTAGTGGACGCGGCTCGCGCCGAGGTGCTGGCCGAGCACGCGGGCGGCCACGGCCTGGACCTCGGCCGGGTCCGACTCCTTCTGGAGGGCGTCGGCGAGCATGGCCGTGAACGAGGCCTGCTCGGCGCTGGCGCGGATGGCTTCCTCATCGGCTTTACGCCGCGTGATGTCGACGCAGGTGACCACGACGCCGCCGATGCGGTCCTCGGACGTGCGGTACGGCCGGACGTGGACGAGGTACCACCTGCCCTCCTCCGTCCTCACCTCGCGCTCCTGCGGCGTGAGCCGCGCAAGCACGGTTTCGGAGTCCTCGACGATACAGGCCTCGCCGAAGCGCGGCGCGAGGTCGGCGAGGGGCCGCCCGATGTCGGTCGGGAGCACGTGGAAAAGCTCGCGCACGGACGGCGTAAAGCGCTGGATGCGCAGCGACCGGTCAAGAAAGAGCGTCGCGATCTCGGTCGAGGCGACGAGGTTCTCCAGGTCGCTCGTCGCGCGGGCCGACTCCTCCATGCGGACCTTGAGCTCGTCGTTGACCGTCCGCAGCTCCTCCGCCATCGACTGGGCCTCCTCCTTGCTCGTCTCGAGCTCCTCCGCCGTGCTTCGGATTTCCTCGTTGGCCGACTGCAACTCCTCGTTCTGGAGGAGGAGCTCCTCGTGGCTCGTCTCGAACTCCTCGACCGCGACCTGAAGCTGCTCCTGAGTCTGGCGCAGCGCCTCCTGGGTGAGCCGGAGCACCTCTGCAGAAGCAGAGTCGCCGGAGAGCGAGGCGCTCCCAGAAGGGGCGGCGAGGAGCGGGAGCACGTCGAAGACGATCTGAACGAACTGTCCTGTCGAGTCCAGCTGCGCCCGAACACCCACCGACCGTGTGGTGCCCCCGAGGTCTGCCTCGACCCGTCCGGCCTGGACCGAGCCCGCCTCGGCACCCTGGTCTCCACGCCACGCCTGGAAGAGGACGGACTGGACGGCCCCCCGGAATTCGGGCCGGAGCATCCCCGTGATCTGACGCGTCGGAGTCCCGGCCGAGATTGTGAGGAACGCTGCGGCACCGTCCGAGATGTGGACCACGTCCCCGGTCATGCTCACGAGCACGCTCGGCGGAGCGGCCTGCTCGCGGAGCGCCCGGTGGACCTGCTCAGCGTCGCTCGCCTTCCGCTCTGCGGGCGTCCCGCCGAGGCGGTCGGCTAGAGCACCTACGTGGACGCCGTCGTGGAAAAGCGAGGCGCCCCCGACGTGTGAGAGGCGCGAAAGCGCCGGCACCGGTGTCGCCGCGTCCTGCCGGCAGTAGAGCCGTGCCCGTTTGCTGAGGGTGTCGAACAGCATCGAGGGCTCCTCGGCGGACTCGCTCGGTCCCAGAAACAGGAGCCCGCCCGGGCGGAGGGCATAGTGGAACAGCGCGAGCGCCTTCTGCTGAAGCTCCGGCTGGAAGTAGATCAGCACGTTGCGGCACGTCATCACGTCGAGCCGTGAGAACGGAGGATCGGCGACCAGACTGTGCGGGGCAAACAGGACCGCCTCGCGCAGCTCCTCTCCAACATGGTAGTGCCCATCCAGGTGCGAAAAGAACTGCCGGAGCCGCTCCGGGCTCACGTCGGCCTCGATGGACTCGGGGTAGACCCCCGACCGGGCCGTCTGGATGGCGGCTCCACTGAGGTCGGTCGCGAACACCTGCACGCGCGGAGGCTCGGAGAGCGTCGCGGCGTGCTCCAGGAGCAGCATCGCGACCGAGTACGCCTCCTCGCCCGTCGCACAGCCGGCCACCCAGGCACGGATCTCGTCGTTGGCCTGCTTTCCCGCAAACAGGCGCGGCAGGGCCTGCTCGAAGGCGACGAACGCCTCGGCGTCGCGAAAGAAGTTGGTGACCGAGATGAGCAGGTCGTCCAGCAGCGCCTGGGACTCCGAGGCGTCGTCCCGCAGCAGGTCGAGGTACTCCGTAAGCGACCCGGTTCCTGTGACGTGGAGCCGTCGGTCGAGCCGTCGGAGCACGGTCGCGCGCTTGTAGTGCGCGAAGTCATGGCCCGTCCGGATGCGGAGCTGGTTGAGGACGCTTTGGAGCGCGCGGGCGCCGTCCTCGGGAAGCTCCTTCGGCGTGTCCGGGAGACGGCCGCTCCAGAGCCGGTGGGCGTAGGCCACCACCTCGGCCGCGAGCGCGCCCGCCGTCCCCACCGCGTCGACGATGCCCGAGGCGATGGCACTGCGGGGCATCTCGCCGAACCGGGCGTCGGCGGGGTCCTGAGCGAGGACGAGCCCGCCGGCCTCCTTGAGCGCGCGCACGCCGACAGTTCCGTTGGCGCCGGTCCCGGAGAGGATTACGCCTACGGCGCGCTCGCCGTAGGCCTGTGCCAGCGTCCGGAAGAAATGGTCCACGGGCCGGCGCTGCACGCGCTCGTCCTCGATAGGGGCGAGCACGAGGCGGCCGTTCTCGACGAGCAGGTTCTTGCCCGGTGGGACCACGTAGACGTGGCCGCGCTCGATGGTGACCGCCTCGGTGACCTGTGTGACCGGGAGCGGGAGTCCGGCCTGGATGTCGGCGAGCCGGCTCTCGTCGTCGGGGTCGAGGTGGAGGATGACGACAAAGGCGACGCCGTCGATCTCGGGGAGGCCGGCGAAGAAGGCCTCGAAGGCGCCGAGTCCCCCTGCAGAGGCACCGAGCCCGGCGACGACAAGCGCGCGGTCATCCGGTGCGCCGTTCTGGGGAGGGCCAGAGGCGTCGGGGGTGTCGCTCATCGGTGGTCTCGTGGAGGTGGGGAGGGCGCCGGGAGGGCGCCGGGAGGGCGCCGGGAGGGCGCACCTTTGCCAAGGCGGCGGGGTCCCACACCAGCTTCGAAGGTATGGACAGGAAGTGCCGTTTACCCACTCTAGCGCTGCTCCGCAGCTCCGGCGACGTGTCAGTTACGAAGTCATCCCGTTCGGCCAGCTGACCGCCTCCACCACGAACCCTCCACAAGCCTGGCCCTCCGCCACGACATGGCCTACACGCTCGACGACCTGGGTAGCCCCGAGATGGCCCGTTCCCTCCGGGCCGAGGCCGCGGCCCTCTTCGGGAGCGGTCCGGCGTGTGGGCTCTCACGGGCCGCCCGGCGCGACCGCCGGCTTGAGAAGGTCGTCCAGGCGGACATCGTCCGCTTTGCGCAGGCGCTCGGCCACCACGGCACCGACACGAGCCAGCCGCGCGCCTCAATCGTCATGCCCGGTCTGCCCGACCTGCTGCTGATGGGTCACGGCGCGGCCGACTGGGTCGAGGTCAAGACGGCCTGTGGCCGCATGACGGCCGCGCAGCACGCATGGCATGAGGCGGCCCGCGCCGCTGGCCAGAGGGTCGTCGTGTGCTCGGAGGCCGACCTCGCCGAGACACGGCGCGCCCCCGGCGCGCCCGTCACCTGACCCCACAGGCCCGCCCTGGCGCTAGCCCCAGCCCCCGGCCTCGGAATTTCGCAGAGGTGGTGGATGCGAGGACACCTTGGCCGGGGGCTCAGGCTGTTCAGAGTCTACTGAACGAACGGAGAGCTGTCCATGGTCTGAGCCTCCGCGAGCCCGGGCGGGCGGCCCCCCACCACAGAGGCCCGCCCACCCGGCTACACACCTGCCCGCCTTGTTGTTGTGGCTGGCAGGGGACCCTCAACGGCGACAGCCTGTCCTCGATCCCTCTAACCTCCCGGAACGATGCCTGAGAGACTCCCCGACACCGTTATTCCTGTCAAGGCCCACCAGCGTCCGGGCAACGGATGGGTTGAATGCGCGGCGGACGCCGGCGCTGACGCTCTAGGACTCAGGCGGCGTCTTCTTGCGAAGCACGAGGTAGAGAAAGAAGATGATCAGCAGGGCGGAAAGGACGATGAAGTAGTTCATGACCGACGTCGGATGGGAAGGTGGCCAGCGTCTGGTTATTCCTCCGATGTCATCTTCTTGTACAAGAAGAAGCCGACGAGGGCGACGATGGCAAGCACCAGTATGAGGAGGAACATGAGTCAGCAGGCGAGTGAAGCGCGTCGTACCCGGCGACGAGGCCCCCAGTCTCCGGTCAGGCTCGTGTTCGGTACGCGCCCGAGCCGGACCTCCAGAACGTCCCTACGGGTTCTGCGATGAAGGCCTACCCAGCGCTCTCCCGACGTGCGGCCCGCCTAGCAGCGCTACGCAGAAGGTGCGGCAGCCTCGCCCGCGACCGCCTCGCTCGCGACGTCGCGTGGCCGACCGGACAGCGCAGCCAGCAGACCATCTATCCACGCCACGACGGCTAGATCTACGTCCCCTCAAAGGGTCCGACCGTGTGGTCGTGCCCATCTTCACCTCCCCGAACTGATGGCCATGCGACTCGTCCTGCTCTCCGACACTCATGGCCAGCATGCCCGTCTCACCGGGGACCTCGCCGTGCCCAACGGCGACGTGCTCATCCACGCCGGCGACTGCACGGCCCGCGGCGGCTTGGACGAGTACACGGCCTTCCTGAGCTGGTTCGGGTCGCTCCGGCACGCTCACAAGGTGTTCGTGCCCGGCAACCACGACGGCCTGTTCCAGGGACACCGTCGGGACTTCCTCCGCTCGTACGCCGAGCGGCACGGCGTCCACATCCTCATCGACCAGGCGCTCGCTCTCGCCGTCGACGATGGACGCCCGGCGCTCCAGCTGTGGGGGAGTCCGTGGACGCCACCGTTCGGCGACTGGCACTTCATGGCCGATGAAGACCGGCTGGAGTCGCTCTACGACGCAATGCCCGCGGACCTCGACGTGCTCATCACGCATGGCCCTCCGCGCGGCATCCTCGACCGAAACCACCACGGGCACCCGTGCGGCAGCCGCGCGCTGCTCGAGGCCGTCGCGGCGAAGCCCCCGCGCGTCCACGTCTTCGGCCACATCCATGAGGGGGGCGGAGAGGTCCGCTCCCGCGACGGCGTCACGTTCGTCAACGCCTCCGCCCACGACGAGCGCTACCAGCTCGTCCACCCCCCAATCACCCTCGACCTGCCGGCCTGATGAGCACGCCACTCCGCCTCGTCGACCCCGACGAATCGCGCCGACCGTCCGAGATGGCCTGCCGCTTCCTCGGCGTCGAGCGGGCGTCGCACCTCAAGATCTAGACGATCCGGCTCCCGCGCGTCCTACATTCGCTCGGACGTTAGGGTCTCCCCTGCCGAGGCGATCGCGGCCGCGCTCGGGTTCGGACCCCTCACACCCTCTCCTCGTCTCACGCAAACCGTCTCGACAGGTCGGCTGATAGCGGCTCCACGGAGCCGGTGCGAACTCGGCCATAGAAGCAGCGCCAGCGCAGATTCGGGAACCCTATTTAGTGCCGGCGACGGGACTTGAACCCGTACGGGGCGTACCCCGGCGGTGTTTAAGACCGCTGCGTCTACCATTCCGCCACGCCGGCGTCTCTCAAGCTACTCTGCCGATGTCAGACCCTGACGCGCTCCGCGCGCACGCTGTGGCCGCCGCCCGCCTCTCGGTCGCGCCGTTCTCGGGCCGCCCGGCCGGGGCGGCTGTCCGCCTCCAGGACGGCCGCTGGGCGGCAGCGCCGCGCGTCGAGAACAGCGCCTTCCCCACGACGATTCCCGCCCTCGCCGGGGCTGTCGCCGTCGGGCTCGTCGCCGGCGGGGCGCCCGTCGCGGCTGCCCACTCGCAGCCGCTGACGGCGTCGGACCTGGCGTTTCTCGCCGACGCGACGGGCCGGCCGTGGCGCCTCGTCGCCCCGGACGTTGCCGTCGCCGACGGGGCCGAGGCGCCAGCCGATGCCGGACCGGTCTCGCTCCGCGTCGACGCCCCGGCAGACGACGCGGCCGGACTTGTGGCGGCCGTCGAGGCGGCCCGGTCGGCCGTCGTGCCCGCCTCGGCCTTCCCGGTCGGCGCCGTCGCCGTGGATGCGGCCGGGCGGGCCGTCCGCGGGGCCAACGTTGAGTATGAGGCCGACTGGACGCGGGGGCTGTGCGCCGAGCGCGTCGCGCTCGTCGCGGCCTGCGCGGCCGGCCTCGGGCCGGCCGTCCGCATCTGGGTCGCGTGCACCAAGGCGCCGGGCGGAAGCCCGTGTGGCGCCTGCCGGCAGGTGCTCTCGGACCTCGCGCCGGACGCGGCGGTCGTGCTGTGGAACGGCGATTCGGCGCCGGTCGAGACGACCGTTGCGGCCCTCCTGCCCGGGGCCTTCCGCGGCGAGGGTATCGGCCCGACGGCGTAGGCCGCACCTCGTCTAATGCACTGCGCCCCGGCGCCGCACGATGCGGCGCCGGGGCGCAGTCGTTCCGGCCCACCAGAGCCTTACGGGATCGCCGGCGGCAG
>DASVSE010000282.1:0-6225 GCA_036388235.1 Rubricoccaceae bacterium
AATGCAGACGTAGGAAAAGGATGTCGACGCGGGCACATCAGCCCCAGATAGCGGCAGCTTCGCGGAACATGGTTGCGTGGAGCTCCGCCGTCTCGTCGGGGAGGGTGAGGCCGCGGGCGTCGCGGCGAGCGTAGCCGCCCGAGAGGAGCAGGCACAGCGCGGCGCCCGACGCACGAACGGTCTCGCAGACGTAGCGGTCGCGGCGGGCGAGGCCGTCGCGGCTCAGGGCGAGGCGCCCGAAGCGGTCTCCGGCGACGACGTCGACGCCGCCGAGGTAGACGACGAGGTCGGGTTGCGCGTGGGCGAGGGCGGCGGGCAACTCGTGGGCGAGGGCGTCGAGGTAGGCCGCATCGTCCGTGCCGTCGGGCAGGGGCACGTCGCGGGTCGAGGGCGGCTTGCGGAAGGGGAAGTTTTTCTCGCCGTGGAGCGAGAGCGTGTACACGCCCCCAGCCGGCCACGCGCGCTCGCCCGAGAAGAAGGCTGCGTTGCCGTTGCCCTGGTGCACGTCGAGGTCCACGACGAGCGCGCGGCGGATCCACGCCGACCGCTGGAGGACGCGGAGCGCGACGGCGACGTCGTTGAGGACGCAGAAGCCCTCGCCGCCGTCGGGCATGGCGTGGTGCGTGCCGCCGGCGAGGTTGCCCGCGACGCCGTCTTCGAGCGCCATCGCGGCGGCGTTGATGGTGCCCTGGACGGCCAAGACGCTTCGGCGGACGAGGGCGGGGCTCCACGGCAGGCCCATCCGGAGGACCTCGGCGGGCGTGAGCGTGCCCGCATACAGCGCGTCGAGGTAGCGCGCCGTATGGACGAGCTGGAGGTCGGCGCGGTCCACCTCGCGGGGGGCGACGACGTCGGCCTCGGTGATCACGCCCTCGCGGAGCAAGAGGGCGTGGAGGGCGGCAAACTTGCCCATCGGGAACGGGTGCCGCTCCGGGAGGGACACCGTGTAGCCGTCGTGGTACGAGACGCGCACCCGCTAGACGCTCCGCGCCAGGCGGAGGCCCGTGAACTGCCACGTCGTCTCGGGCGGGAAGAAGTTGCGGTAGGTCGCCCGGGCGTGCGTGCGGCTCGTGGCGACGGACGCGCCGCGGAGGACGAACTGGTTGGCCATGAACTTGCCGTTGTACTCGCCGAGCGCGCCCGGGCCGGCAGCATAGCCGGGGTAGGGCGTGTACTGGCTATGCGTCCACTGCCAGACCTCGCCCATCATCTGGCGCAGGGCGGGCTCGGCGGGAGCACCGTCGCCTGAGGGCGCCTCGACAGGCGCGGCGGGCGCGGGGTGGAGGCGGCCACTTTCGATGAAGGACCCGGCCGCGAGGTCGGCGCTCTGCGCCGCGACTTCCCACTCGAACTCGGACGGCAGGCGGGCTCCGAGCACGCGGCCGCTGACTGCGAACCAGCGCGCGATGGCGTCGGCCTCGTAGTACGACAGGTGGACGGCGGGCTCATCCGGATCGACCAGGCGCATGCCGGCGAGGGTCGCGTGGCGCCAGCCGAGCGGGGCGTCGGCGTCGGGCTCCCAGTAGAAGGGGTGCTGCCAGCCCTCGGTCTGGGCCGTGGACCAGCCGGCGGAGAGCCACAGCTCCTGCCGTGTGTAGCCGCCGTCGGCGACGAAGGCGGCGACTTCGCCGGCGGTGACGAGGCGGTCGGCGAGGGCGAACGCCTCGACAAACTGGCGGTGGCGCGGGCCCTCGTTGTCGAAGTGGAAGCGGGCCTGGGTCGTCTCGCCGTCGCCCGTCGCGCCGATGTAGGCGATGCCGGCGTCGAACTCGCGCCACTGCATGGGTCCGGGGGCATCGGGTGCGCCGGGGGGCTGCGTCGCCTCGCGTTCGCGGTAGGCGGGGCGGAGCGGGTTGACGGAGAAGACGTGCTTGAGGTCCGTCAGCATCAGCTCCTGGTGCTGCTGCTCGTGGTTGAGCCCGATCTCGACCGTCTCAGCGATCTCGCGGTGGGCGTGCTCGTCGAGCGTGCCCAGGAACGCCCCGAGCGCCTCGGTCACGTGGGCGCGGTAGGCGAAGACCTCGGCGACCGTAGGACGGGAGAGGTAGCCGCGCTGGGCGCGGCAGTGCCGCGGGCCGGCCTGCGTGTAGTACGAGTTGAAGAGGAACGGGTAGCGCGGGTCGTGGAGCGCGTAGCCGGGCGCGTACGGGACGAGGACGAAGGTCTCCCAGAACCACGTCGTGTGGGCGAGGTGCCACTTCGTCGGCGAGACGTCGGCCATGGACTGGACGACGTAGTCCTCGGTCTCCAGCCCGTCGCAGAGCGACTCGGTGAGGGCGCGGACCGTGCGGAAGCGGTCGGCGAGGGTGGTGGCGGTGGCGGTCTCCATCAGGGCGGCGGTGGTTCGGGGCGTGAACGTACGGGCGCGCGCCGGGTCCCGGCGAAAGCTGGCCGCGCGGAGTGGCCGGGTGGTGTGCCTCGCAGCAGGCGGGGTGGGATGCCGCATGAAGGGCGTGTGTGCCTTGCTTTTTACGGTCCGCAGCGTCCTCTCGCGTTGCAGGCCTCCTTTTCGGGCTCTGCACCTTCCTTTCTTCAGTCGCAGCGGCTTTCCGGGATGCGCGGCTTCTTGTGGGCTTCCGAAGCGACTTTTCGGGTCGCGCAGGTTCTTTTCGAGATCTGCAGTGGCTTCTCGGCGCGCGCGGGAGCGGATGGGGGCGGGCGGTTCACGGGGCCTTGACGATTCGGGCGGGCGGGGTAGGTTGGGGTTGGGCCACGATTGGTGCGCCTCTCACCCTCCGGATCTCGCTATGGAAACGCCCAAGTCGTCGGGTCGTCATTTTTCGAACCTTCCGGATGCGGACAAGATGCTGACGGCGAAAACGGCGATGGACGCGCTGGAGGGGGAGCCGGAAATCTCGGAGCCGATGGGGCTGCGGGGGTACACGAAGGGCGGGCTGATTACGGTGGGGCGGGCGCTGCTGCAGGCGGTCCGGGACTCGGTCGACGAGCAGACGGAGCGGGTGGGGGACCGGCTGGAGGCGACGGACGACCAGGGGGACGCGCTGGAGGCGTCGCACGGGCTGTATGCGTACCTCTCGGAGTCGGCGCGGACGGTGTACCGGACGGACGATGCGGCGCTGACGGCGCTGGGGCTGACGGGGGAGCACGCGAACTCGTATGCGGCGCGGATCGCTCGGATGCGGGGGTTTGTGGCCGAGGCGCGGAAGGGGGAGCGGGGGACGGCGCTGAAGGCGGGGGAGGTGACGGCGGAGGCGCTGGACGCGCTGGAGGTGTCCGTGGACGCAGCGGAGGGGCGGCTGTCGATGCAGGACCGGCACGCGGGACGCTCGAAGGGGGCGACGGCGGTTCGGCAGGCGGCGTTCGCGGGGCTGACGGACTGGATGCTGACGATGCACGGGCACGCGCGGGTGAAGCTGCGGGGGCGCGAGGAGCTTCTGGATATGCTGGGGGTGTAGGAGGGGCTCGGCGCGTGGGGCGGACGCGCGCCGGGTTTATCCGGAATCGTTCCGCCTAATACCTGTTCTGCCGCACGGCCCAGTCATTGCTCCGTGAGTCCCTGTCCATGAGCACAAGCACCGGCACCTCAGTGGCATCGACCGCCCTCTGGCTCTATGCTACGATGGCAGTTGCACTTGGGGGATGCGCCGAAGATGTGGACACACCCACTCCTCGGGATACGGCTGAGCAGCCTACACCCACGAGTGTCCTCACACCCTTGCCTCCTCTGGGACATTCGCCTCCACCGCCGCCACGGCCACCGGGGGGCGTACCCGTCGTCTGCGGCCCGTATCGTTCTCGATTCGAGTCCTGCGCGCAGTTCCCCGAAGGCTTTGAGTTCGTGCCCGACACGCAGCCAGCCATCCGTGGCGGCTTAGAGCGTCTCCAAGCGTCCGTTCGCTATCCGGATTCTGCTCGGCAGGCAGGGCGCCAAGGCGTGGTCGTCGTCCGAGTGGTGGTGGACGAAGACGGCACCGCAGGCGTCGTTACGGTACGGCGTTCGGTAGATCCGGCGCTGGACGCGGAGGCTGTCCGCGTCGTTCAGGCAGCACGCTACGTGCCCGCAACACTAGATGGTCACGCGGTCATGGCTTCTCTTGCCCTTCCGGTCCGGTTTACGCTCGCAGAGCAGTGACGGGTTTTTCCACGCGCTGAGTCACATCACTGAGCGGTCCACCGCAAGGCGCGGCAGAACTCGCCGCAGCACCCGACGGCACGTCCGGCGCCGTGCTGAGCCTTACTCTCCCGCCCGTGCCGCCGGTGAGCGGCCACTTGTTATACCGCCTCACCACTCTGCCCGATGGGGATGGACGCCTTGACCCGGGGGTGGGTGAACTACCCCGGCGCGACCGAGAAGGCGGCCCTCCTCGCCGCCCTCGATGCCGCTGTGGAGCGCGCCGACAACCCGGAGTACGCCCGGGCCGTCGCGGCAAACTGGCGGTTCGTGGAGGACCCGTTCCCGGCGGGAGGGTACTGCGGGCACTTCGCCTTCTGGGTAGGCACCGTGAGGGCCGTCGAGCTCCCCTTCGTCCGCGCACAGGTCGAGGCCGTGGCGGCGGCGTTGGAGCCGGAGGTCGAGTGGCTACCCGACGGTCGGACGAGGTACGAACTCCAGGGGCTGTTCGACGTGAGCATGGAGGGGGAGCGCCCGCGGGAGTGGCGGCTATACGGGCGGGCGGTCCACGAGCACGAGCGGGAGGTCCCGCCGTGGGAGGAGCCGGGCGGCTTGGACACGGGTCTCGACGTACCACTGCCGCCGCCGGCATAACCCGCCTCTCCACCCGACGAACGGCTCGGCCCGCTTGCCTCGCCCCACGCGCACACCCATCTTCAGCACGCCCTGCCGCTCTCTCACCCTTCGCGGGTGAGCGGCCAGATGTTAGCTCTACAGCCTTCCCCCTGCAATGGTCGTCTCGGAACTCGCGCCCAAAGAACTCGCCTTCCCGGCGGCCGTCGCGTTCCTATCGGCGGCGTGTCTCGGCGGCGCCTATGCTCTCGTCGCGGTTGAGCCTCACTTTACTATCGGCCGGTGGCAATCGGCCGCGTGGCCCACTGCACTAGGATTTGGGCTTGGCATGGTCGCTCTCGTTGCCCTGGTCGTCCGATGGCACCGCAACCGGGGGCAAGACCGCGTCCGGCGCGCGACGTGGATCGCCATCACGACGCTGTTCCTCGTCCCGAGCCTCATCGTGGCAGGGTTTGTCGTCGTGACCACTCTCCGCCTCCTCCTCTGGTAGTCGGGGCTGTATAACTCGCCGCTGCATCGGACCGCCCGGCTGGCGTCGAGCAAGGGCTTACTCTCCCGCCCGTGCCGTCGATGAGCAGCCATCTGTTAGGCTGCCCGCCGACCTCTTGCCCGCTTCACCATTGGTCCCCCCTGACCCCGTACCCGTCCTCGCCATATCCGGGCCCGTCGGTGTGGGGAAGTCCTCCGTCGTCGGGGAGATTCACGACCTCCTCTGCGAGCGCGGCGTCCCTCACGCCTGCCTCGACCGCGACGCCCTCATGCACAGCTGGCCGCGGGAAGGGCGCTTCAACGAGGGCCTCACCCTCCGCAACCTCCGCGCGGTTTGGGCCAACTTCCATGCGGCGGGGGCGCGCCAGCTCGTCATCGACGGGGTCATCGAGCGGGCCGAGGACCTGGAGGGATACCGGGCCGCTGTGCCCGGGGCGGTCATCACGACGTGTCGCCTCAGGGCACCGGAGCCCACGCGGCTCGACCGGCTCCGGTCGCGGGAGAAGGGGGCGGGGCTGGCGTGGCACCTCCACCGGACGGTGGAGCTGGAGCGGATCCTTGACGCCGGGCGGTTGGAGGATTTCATCGTAGAGAATGGGGACCGGCCCCTCCGGGCGGTGGCTGAGGAGGTGCTCGTCCGGGCGGGGTGGCTCGAGCCCGGCCGCCCCTCTACGGAGGCAGGCCGTCGCCCAGGGTCAGCCTGACCCGCCGCACGAGACGTCCCGCCCGTTGGCCTCGTGCGGGCCTCAGCGCCTACGTTGCCTTGAACCACTAGCTTCCCGCCCTGCGCGGCTAGCCGGCCGTCTGTTCAGCGGCTGGTCACGTCGCTCGGACGGGCCCACGTTGCCCCGAGATCTGCGGGTGACGCCGATCACTGAGACGGATTCAGGCAGCACCGCGGAGCCCTCGCCGGGGGATCCCGTGCAGTCCTGCGACTCTGCTCCTCCAACGTCGCCGACGATGAACCATCCACAGTTTGGACCGATGCGTTTCGCTTCCGCCGGTAGAATCTGGGTGGGCGAGACGGCTGA
>DASVSE010000283.1:0-3417 GCA_036388235.1 Rubricoccaceae bacterium
GCTCGCGCCGCTCTCGCCGGCCGCGCTCGCTACGGTGATGGACGCCTACGGCCCGTTCATCGAGGCGACGGCCGTCCGCGCCTAGCCTCTCCTCAACCGTCCGACTCCGTGACCGCTCTCCGCGCCCTCATCGAAACGCACGCCGCGACCGCGGCCGACGGCCCGGACGTGGAGGCCGCCCGGGCGGCGGCCCTCGACCTGCTCGGCGCGCTCGAACGCGGCGAGGTCCGCGCGGCCGAGCGGGGAGCCGACGGCGTGTGGCGCGCGAACGCGTGGGTCAAGCAGGGCATCCTGCTCGCGCTCCGGCTCGGCCGGATGGAGGACCAGTCGACGGGTCCGTTCGCGTTCTTCGACAAGGACACCGTCGCGCCGCAGGCCTTTACCGCAGAGCGCGGCGTGCGGATCGTGCCGGGCGGCTCCAGCATCCGCCGCGGCGCGTATGTCGCCGCAGGCGTGGTCTGCATGCCGCCGATGTACATCAACCTCGGCGCGTACGTGGACGGCGGTACGATGGTGGACAGCCACGCGCTCGTCGGGAGCTGCGCGCAGATCGGCCGCGACGTGCACCTCTCGGCAGCCGCCCAGATCGGCGGCGTCCTCGAACCCGTCGGGGCCGCGCCAGTCGTCATCGAGGACGGCGTGTTCGTCGGCGGCGGGTGCGGCGTCTACGAAGGGACCGTCGTGCGCGAGGGCGCGGTTCTGGCCGCGGGCGTCGTGCTGACGCGCGGCAGCCGCGTCTACGACCTCACGAGCGAGACCGTCCTGCGAGCCGAGGGCGACCGGCCGCTCGAAATCCCGGCCGGCGCCGTCGTCGTGCCCGGCGCGCGCGCCGTAACGTCGGACTTTGGCCGCGCGCACGGGCTGAGCGTCTCGGCGCCCGTCATCGTCAAGATCCGCGACGCGAGCACAGATGCCGCGACGACGCTCGAAGAGGCCCTTCGCTGACGGTTTCGGGCCGCGTCCGCGTGGTTCGTACGGTTACCGAGACGGGCGGCTGAACATCGCCGCGGCGAACGCCACGACGGCCGTATAGACCGCCCCGCCGATCCAGACGCCCGCAATGAGGAACGGCGTCCGCGTGCCCTGGTCGAGCGCGAGCAGGATCGTGATGAGCCCGTTCTGGACCGTCGCGACGACGAGCGCGCCGAGGAACGCCTGCGGGGGCGAGACGCGCGTGTTCTCGCCCTGGTCCGACCGGAACAGGCCCACGACGTAGCCCATGAGCGTCTTCACGAGCGCGTTGAGGCCGAACATCGTCGGGTTCGTCAGCAGGTCCATGAGCAGGCCCGCCGAGAAGCCTGCGATGGCCCCGGCGAGGCGCCCACGCTTGATGGCCACGAGCGTGACGAAGAGCAGGACCACGTCCGGGATGACGCCCCACAGGCCGAGCTGCTCGAAGACGAGCCACTGCGCGAGCACGACGCCGATGCCGGCACCGATCCGGCGGAGAAAAAGCGGCATGAGCGGGGCGGCAGAGCCGCGGAGCGGAAGCGCGGGACGTCAGAGAGGGGAGACGGGAAGCTATTCCTCCTCGTCAGGTCCGGGTGCGGCAGGCGTGTCGGGCCGGCGGCCCGTCGCGAGCGCGCGCACGATGCCGTCCATCGCGCCCGTGATGCGCGCGCCCTCGTCGGTGTAGTTGTTGGCCATGATCGAGAAGGCGATCGTCTGGCCCCCGGGGCCCGTGACGTAGCCCGAGAGGCAGCGGGCGTACGAGATCGACCCAGTCTTGGCGCGGACGGGCACGCCGTCGAGGCGGTTGCGGAGCGTCGAGCCGGCCCCGCCGCCGGTCGGGAGCGACGCCCCGAAGGCGGCCGCGGCCGGGTGGCGGCGCATGTGGCGCAGCAGCGCCACCATCGCGGCCGGCGTGATGAGGTCCTTGCGCGAGAGGCCCGAGCCGTCCTGGATCGCGAGGTCGTCGGCGTCGGGCGCGCCGGCCGTGGCGAGGAAGGCGCGGACACGTGCGGCGCCCGCCTCGGCTGAGCCCTCGGGCGTGAGGACGCGCAGCAGCTGCTCGGCGTAGAGGTTGTCGGACTCTTTGTTGGTGTGCTCGACGATGCGCGTGAGCGTCGGTGAGACCGAGACGAGGAGGGGCTCGGCACCGCTGTAGTCCGGCCGCTGGTCGAGATCGTCGACGTCCCACAGCGTCGCGTCGGACACGTCGATGCCCGCTTCGGCGAGGCGCGCGGCGAAGGCGTGGACGGCGTAGCGCGTCGGGTTGGCGACGGGCAGCCGGACCGTCGCCTCGCGGTTCGGGACCGTCCCGGCGACCGTGAACTCGTCCGACCCGAGGGCGCGGCGGATCGTCAGCGCCGACGATGAGGGGCGGCCCGTCTCGCGGCGGATCGCCGCAAAGCCTGACGGGCTCGCCTCGACGCGCCCGCCGTTGAGACGCAGCGACAGCAGGTTGTCCGCGTAGACGAGCCCGCCCGCGGCCTGCGCGTAGGGCTCGGTCGCGATGTGGGTCACGTCCCAGCCCTCGGGATACGGCGCGTCGTCCGTCCGGTCGTCGTCGCCGATGATGCGGCCGTCGATGCGGCGCACGCCGGCGGCGTAGAGCGCCTCGGCCCAGCGCGTGAGCGGGTTGCCGAGCCCGTCCATCTCGTCCGAGCCGAACGTCGGGTCGCCCGAGCCGCGGATGACGAGGTCGCCGCGGAGCGTGCTGCCCTGCGTGCTGCCGAGGTGGTAGAGGCCTGTCGTGAAGCGGTAGTCGGGTCCGAGCGCGTCGAGGGCCGTTGCGGTCGTGAACAGCTTGAGTGTCGAGGCGGGCAGCAGCAGCGTGCCTGCGCTGCGGCTGACGATGACACGGCCCGTCTGGGCGTCGACGGCGAGGAGGCCCCAGACGGCCGACGGCAGGGCCGCGTCCGAGAGGATCTCGTCGACGGCGGCGGCCGTGCTCGCGTCCGCCCCGGTGGCATCGGCGACGGCGACGGACGGGGCGGCAAGGTGCCACGCGCCGGCCGCGGCGGCGAGCACGACGAGGGCCGCGGTGCGGCGGCGGAGGGCCGGGGGGAAGGCGGGCATCGCAGGCACAGAGAGGGGCGTAAAGCTACGCGGCATGGCAGCGCCCCGGCCGCCGTACCGGCCAGCGGAGGGCGGACGTCGCGGCGGAGGCGCCTGCAGGACGACTATCTTGCCGGCCCACGTCGCCCGCTCCGATGGCTGCCTCGCGCTCTTCCCGCTCAACGCCTCGCCGCACGGCGCACCCGGTCACGCGCCCGGCGGCCGGCCGCCCGGCCCTCCGCGCGGCGGCGACGATGCCGTTCGACCGGCTCAACTACCGACTGCTGCTGATCGCGTGCGGCGTCGTCGTGCTGGGCTACGCACTCATGGCGATCGACAACGCGACGAGCGACAACCCGGTCGACAGCGTGCTCTCGCTCACGATCGCGCCGCTCCTGCTGCTCGCGGGGTACCTCG
>DASVSE010000284.1:0-4466 GCA_036388235.1 Rubricoccaceae bacterium
ACGGACGGTGCCGGCCACGTCACGGTCGGGCCGATCGCCGACGGCCTCCACACGCTCGTCGCCTCATTCGTCGGATACACCGAGGCCCGGCTCTCGCTTACCCTGCCTCTCGCCGACACCCTCGTCGTCCAGTTGTCGCCCGATGACGAGGCCCTCGAAGAGACCATCGTGACGGCGACCCGGACGACCCGGACCATCGACGACCTCCCGACGCGCGTCGAGACGATCGGCGGCGAGGAGATCGAGGAGAAGATCAACATGGACCCGTCCGGCATCGCGATGGTCCTCAACGAGTCGCCCGGGATCGTCGTCCAGCAGACGTCGGCCGTCTCGGCGAGCGCGTCGTTCCGCATCCAGGGCCTCGACGGGCGCTACACCCAGCTGCTCCGCGACGGCTTCCCGCTCTACGGCGGCCTCTCGGGCGGGCTGTCGCTGCTCCAGATCCCGCCGCTCGACCTCGCCCAGGTCGAGGTCGTCAAGGGCCCCGCCTCGACGCTTTACGGCGGAGGCGCCATCGCCGGGCTCGTCAACCTCGTCTCGAAGCGGCCCGGAGACGCGCCCGAGCGGCTCCTGCTCGTCAACGGGACGACAGCCGGCGGGCTCGACGTCGCCGGCTACGCGTCGGCCCGGACGGACCGGCTCGGCTACACGGTCCTCGCCTCGGCGAACGGGCAGCGGGCGTTCGACGCCGAAGGCGACGCGTTCACCAACCTCCCGGCCACGCGCCGCCTTACGATCTCGCCGACGCTCTACCACTACGGCGCGGGCACGCTGACAGCCGGCCTCTCGGGCACGATTGAGGAACGCGAAGGCGGCGCCGTCGCGGCTGTCCGCGACGACGTGCCGGGCTACACCGAGCGCAACGCGTCCGGGCGCCTGACGGCGTTTGCAGGGTACAGCCGGCTCGTCGGAGGCGAGACGCGGCTCGTCGTCCGGTCGAGCGGGAGCGCGTTCGAGCGGTCCGTCGCGACGCCTGGCTTCCGGTTTGCCGGCCGCCAGCTCCAGTCGTACACCGAGGCGTCGGTCGATGCCCGCCGCGGCGCGCACGAGGTCGTCGCTGGAGTCGACGCACGGACCGACGGGTTCGAGCAGAGCGACGGCGAGGCAGACCCGCTCGACTACGCCCACGCCTCGGCGGGCCTGTTCGTCCAGGACACCTGGGACCTCGGCCCGGCTGCCGCGCTGGAGACGGGCCTCCGCGTCGAGGGCCACAACGTCCACGGGGCCTTCGTGCTGCCGCGCCTGAGCCTGCTCGTCCGGCCCGGCGGCGGGTTCACGGCCCGCATCGGCAGCGGGCTCGGCTACAAGGCCCCGACGCCATTCCTAGAGGAGGCCGAGACGCGGGCATACCGCGGCGTCCGGCCCGTCGCCGACACGACGGCGGGCGAGCGGTCGGCCGGCGGGACCGTCGACGTGAACTACCGTGGCGCCATCGGCCCGGTCGGCGTCTCGTTCAACCAGGCCGTGTACCTCACGCGCCTCAGCCGCCCGCTCGTCCCGGTCGAGGCCGGCGGCGGGCTGACGTTCCGAACCGCGGACGGGTACGTCCAGACGGCCGGGGCCGAGACGACGGCCCGGCTCTCGCTGGGCGAGGTCGGCCTGTTTCTCGGCTATGTCTACCTCGACGCCTCGCGGACCGAGCGCGGGCAGCGGGCAGCGCTCCCGCTCACGGCCCGCCACCGGACGTACACGGTCCTCGTGTGGGAGCGCGAAGGCGTCGCCCGCATCGGCGTCGAGGCGTACTACACGGGCCCGCAGCGGCGCTCGTCGGGTGAGCGGACACCCGGCTACCTGCTCGCCGGGCTCATGGCCGAGCGGCGGTTCGGGCCGGTCCGCGCCTTCGTCAACCTCGAAAACGTCTTCGACGCGCGCCAGAGCCGCACGGCTCCGGTCGTGGCGGGCTCACCCGAGGCGCCCCAGTTCGCCGAGATCTGGGGCCCGACGGACGGCTTTATCGCCAATGCCGGCCTGAAGGTGTCGTTCTAGGCACGTCCCGGCGCGCGGACTACTCGCGAACCCACACGGCGACGCCGCCGGGGGCCAGCGTGTGGCGCGCCGGGAGCGCCTCGGCGCGGCCGAGGCCTGCCGGGTCGATCTCGGACGTCGTGGTGCCAGCCCGAGCGACCGGCCGCCAGCGGCCGCTCGGCAGGCCGTCGAAGGCGACGGCCTCGGCCCCAGCGTTGAGCAGCACCAGAACCGCGGGCCCTGTCTCGCCGCCGGCGACGTAGCCGAGCGCGTGCTCGTCCGCGGGGCGGAGAAAGCGGACGGGCGCGTCGGGCGAGGCGGTCCGGAAGACGGCACCAGCAGGCGAGAGGCGGAGGGCGATCAGACCGCGCCACCAGTCCAGCATCGCCGCGACGTCGTCCGGGTCGCCGTCCGCGGGCGCCGCGCCGACGCGCTCCCAGTCGTACTGGTTGGGCGTGCGGAGGTTGTAGGTGTCGCCGCGGCCGTTGATGTAAATGGGGGAGAGGGCGGTCCGTGCGACGATCTGGCCGCCGATCTCGTCGGGCCGGGGCGCGGCGCCCTTGGAGCGCAGGATCTCGGTCCCGCCGTTGAGCACGACCGGCCCGAGGCTCGTCAGCAGCAGCGTCGCGGCGATGCGCACGGCCGCCTCGTCGACGCCCGCGCGGCCGTCCCACGCGCAGGCGCCCGTCGTGCAGCTCGCGAAGCGGTCGGCGAGCGTCCAGTTGTCGTGGATGTCGAGGTAGTTGATGCCGCGCGTCGGGTCGGCCTCGTCGGGCCAGCGGTTGAGGACGGCGTTGACCGCGGCCTCGCGGAGGCTGGCGTTGCCGCCGGCCCAGCCCCGGTCGGACGCGGGGTTGCGGGGCGCGTCGGGCGTGCCCTGGAAGGCGTTGCGGGCGTCGTCCTGGAAGTACGTGATCGGCGAGTCGGCCTTGTACCAGTCCCACGCCGGGTTGGCCTCGTAGTCGGGATCGTTGGAGGCGATCCACGGCTCGCCGTACCAGATGAGGTCGGCCGGGAGGGCCGCGCGGAGGGCCCGCAGCGACTGCTCATCGGTCTGCCCGGCGAGGTCGATGCGGAAGCCGTCGACGCCGAACTCCTCGACGAAGGCCCGGCACTGGTCCACGAGCCACCGCTGGACGAACGGCCGGTTCTCGGACTTGACCTCGTTGCCGTAGCCGCCGATGAGCGCGCCGCTGTTGTCGGTGCGGTAGTAGTACAGGCGGTCGATGCCGCCGAAGTTGAACAGGTTGTCCCGGCCCTCCATGTTTTCGCCGGTGTGGTTGAACACGAAGTCCACGACGACGGCCATGCCGCGGTCGTGGAAGGCCTGCACGAGGTCGCGGAACTGCTCACGCTCGGCCCCGGGCTCGGTCCCGCGCCGCCGGTAGCGGCCCTCGACGGCCATGAAGTGCGTGATGCGATAGCCCCAGTCGTAGTTCTCGGTCGCGACGCCCATCGCGCGCATCAGCGAGTCCGTCCCGAATGCCTCCGCCCACACGTCGTCGGGATAGTTGAGGTACTCCTGGACGGGCATGAGGTGCACCGTGTTGACGCCGAGGCGGACAAGGTGGTCGATCCCGATCGGCTCGCCGCGGGCATTCGTGAGGCCCGGCGTGGCGAAGGCATCGAAGGTGCCACGGAGGCCGTCGGCGACCGGCAGGCGGTCCGTGAAGTCCTGCACGTGGACCTCGTAGGCCACGACGTCTTCGATCCGCGGGCGTCCGCTGGGGAGCGGCGTCGCGGGCGTCGTCCGGCGGGCGATGCGTGTGCGGCCCCACGAGTCGTCCGAGACGCGGCCGTACGGGTCCGAGTAGCGCCGCCCGGTCTGCGTCGTGAACGCGGAGCCCGGGCCGGCGGGGCCAAAGACGCCGAAGTCGTACCAGTCGCCCGAGCGGTCGCCGGTGAGCGTCGTCTCCCAGACGCCTTGGGCGTCGCGGCGGAGGGCGTAGCTCTCGCGCTCGGGCCCCGACGTGCCGTCGTAGAGAAAAACGCGGACCGAGTCGGCGCGGGGCGCAAACAGGCGAATGTCGGTGTGGTGGCGGATCGGCGTGTTGCGGTTGCCCTCGTCCACGACCTCGGCGCCGAGGGGCTTGTCGGACGCCAACTCGCGCCACAGCCCGTCGAACCGCGCGGCGGAGCGGAGCGCGGGCGTGCCGGGAATCGTCACGTAGTGAACCTGATTCGTCGCGAGCGCCTCCGCAGGCACCAGGAGCGCCGTCTCGGCCTCGTTCGGGTACACGGCCGCGACGGGCACCTCGGCCCCGTCCCACCGCGTGATCCGGTACGCGTCGGCGCGGAGGGGGCGGTCTGCGCCCGTCACGCGCACCCAGACGGCGCGATCGCCGCGCAGCTCGGCGACGAGCCGCGGCGGCGTCACGCCCGACAGGAAGACGTGGTTACCAGACTCTACGTTGGGGGCGCTCGCCGGCGGATCGAGCCAGCGCCCCGCACCCGCCGCGTCATCGACGCGGAACTTGAACGGGCTCGCGGGCGGGACGGCC
>DASVSE010000285.1:0-4073 GCA_036388235.1 Rubricoccaceae bacterium
CCGTCCGAGGGCGAGCGCGCGGTCTCGCCACCGTCGCCAATGCCGATCAGCACCGCCGGGCGTCCGTCGGGACCGGCGGCAGAGGGGACGGTCGCCTCGAAGAACGGGTCGGCGCCGTAGTTCTCGTAGTTGAGCGCCCACGTGCGTCCGCGATTGGTGCCTCGGCTGAGGCGCGTTGCCCCGGCGCCGGAGCCGACGAGGAACGTGCCGGCGGACGTGAGGAGCCCGGCACGCCCGGCACAGGTCCCACTCGAACAGAGCCGGTGCCAGACCCCGAAGTCGCCGTTACTACCAGCCGCCCCGGCCGCGCCGGAGGGGTTGTAGAGTAGCGGGCCGTACTGACTGAACCAGACGAGTGTGTCGGCAGTGGGGTCTGAAGCGGCAGCTCCCTCGCCTCGAAGGAAGTCGATAGCAAAGACGCTGTGCCCGGACCGGTTGGGGACGAGTGGTAGCGCCTCCCACATCTGAGCGCGGGCGGGGAGCGCGAGCACGGCAAGGAGCGCCAGCACGCCCACGCGGGCGAGGGGGTGCCCCCATACCGGCGCGGCGAGCAAAGAGCGCAGGGCAGTCGTGGCGTTCATGCGGCAAGTGTACCCCGAAACACCGCGACGTACGTGCGCCGCTACCGCGCCACGACGAGCCGTGTCGTCGCTGTCTGTGCACCGGTCGTCACGCGCACAACGTACACGCCCGCTGGCCACGCGCCCGTCTCGACGCCGACCGCCGTCTCACCTTGGCCCACTGCCCCGTCGAGCACGACCGTGACATGCGCTGAGTCAGGGTAGCCTGCCGGAGCTGTCCGGCCATAGTCCGATCGCATCATCCCTAGGGACATGCGGACTCGATACTTTCGCTCGCCAGGAGGTGTCTGAGGCGCCAATCTCGCCCCCGGCTACCATCCTTCGACAGGCCACGACGGCCGCGTCCCAATCTGACAATGCCCTCCCGCTGGATTCTCTCGCTCGTCTTCCTCGTCTCTCTCGCTGGGTGCGACACGGCAGGCGGCGGCGACGGTACGCTCTCGGCCTCGGGCCTCCTCGTCGGCGAGCGCGTCGCCCTCGACGGCGAGGTGGCGCTCCTCGGGGCTCCGGGTTCGAACGAGGCCTTCTTCTTCGACCGGGAGCTGGGCACGTGGTCCGCTCCCGTGACTCGCCGTCCTACGGCCGCTCGCGTTCCCGACCCGTTCTACGGCCAATTCATCGCCCTCCGTGGGGACGTCGCTGTGGTCGGTGCCCCCGAGAGCGTCGTCGCTCTCGACGCTGCCGGGCACGCCTATATCTACGCGAGGTCCGGCGGGGCGTGGACCGAGGCGGCCGTCCTCCGTCCCGAAGACCTCACGGCCAACGCCGGCGTCGGGCTCAACGTGGCCGTCTCGGAGGGCCGGGTCGCCGTCGCTGCAGGAAACGACGGGTGCGTTACGCTCGAGACGAGGGGCTGCGGCCGGGTCCACCTCTTCGAGCAAAGAGCAGGATGGTCTCGGACGGCCGTGCTCAGCACACCGGATCCGGACGAGGTCGCCTTCTTCGGTGGAAACGTTGCTCTCGACGGCGGGCGGCTGGTCGTTCTGGCGTCGGCCGGTGAGTTCGGAGTCGATGGGCGCCTGTACGTATTCGAGCAGGACGGCGCAAGTGGCTGGAGCGTCGACGACGTCATCGACGCTCCGCCCCTTCCGTTCTCAGGACGATTTACCCCCCTCGGGTACGGGACCGACATCGCCCTCGACGGCGAGACCTTAGCCGTGAGCGAGCCAGGCCGAGACGAGGGCACGGTGTACGTATACCGGCGTGGCGCTTCCAGTTGGACGCTTGAGGCGACGCTGACCCGGCCGAGGGCCGAGCTCGGTGGCGCGGCTACGTTCGGGCATCGGATCGACGTGTCGGGCGACCGGCTCGTCGTGGCCGTTCCCGGACGGACGTACGACGGGCGCCGGCTCGGTGCTGCGCTCGTCTACGCTAGGGGCGCGGCCGGGGTGTGGACCGAGGAGACCGAGCTCCGCTCGGCCGAGGGCGTCGTCGGGTTCGGGCGCGACGTCGCGATCAGCGGCGAGTCGGTGCTCGTGGGCGCCAACGACAGCGAACAGAACGGTGGCGGCTTCCTGTTCGCCCGGGGTCCCGACGGCTGGACCCAGGTCCAGTGATGGCTGTGCCCTCACCTGCGATGACGCCGAGCGCTCGTACGGGTACACGTCCGCGATGAAGGGCTCTTCGAAGACAACGCGAGCGACGGGCTCGGGCTGTGACCGGCAAGCGCGTGGTGCGACAACTCCGATTGTCGCAGGTATCCGTAGCGCCATGACGAGTAACGACGCTGGCCGGGCGGTCGGGTGCCGACGCGAGCTAGGCCGCCCCTGCCTGTTCACGACCCGTCGAACCCGGAGAGCACGCGCATCACGCTCACGAGGAAGAGCCCAAAACCCACCGCCCCGAGCACTACCGTCCACGACGGCGCGCTCGGGTTCGCCTCCGGCCCGCCGTTCCGCTGCACCTCGTAGCCCACGATGTCCGCCGACGCGATGGCGACGCGGTCGTCCCCGTTGTCCGATCGCCCGACGACGCTGTCGGCACGGATGTCCGGGCCGAGGAGTACCCGCGATGTCCCGTCGCGGAGCGTCACGCGGAGGGCGAACGGCCGGAGAGCAGCGAGGTCGTGGGGGCGCGCGTAGGTGGGGTACCAGGAAGCCGTGGCGCACCCGGCGAGGAGAGCAGCGAGAGCGCATACGACGAGAGTACGGGAGAGCACGACGATGGAGTGCGGCCTAACAGATGGCCGCTCACCGGCGTCATGGGCACGAAGGTAGGAGATAGCGCGAGGGCGGCCGTGTCGTCCGGTGCAGCGGCGGGTTCTACCGCCGGCTGGCGAGCTCCGTTCAGTAGACGGCGCCCCCGACGAACGCTAGTCTCACGCGCTGGACGACGAGGCCGCCAGCAGGGATGACGACCGTCACCTCCGTGCCCTCATACTCCGCGTACGCGACTCGGAGCGTGACCGAACCAACCGGGAGCCCATCAAGGAGAGCCGCGCCGTCGTTTCCCGTCGAAGTGCCGGACCCGTACGCGACGGCGTGGACGTTGACTTGTCGGAGCAGGCGCCCAGTTGACGCGTCCTCGACGAGGAGCACAACGGCACCGCAGCTCTCGTCCGCACAAGGAGCGACAAGCCGAAGCAGCGACCGGGTTGGAACGGTGGTTGTCGTCGCGCATCCGGTCGCGAGGAGCGTACCGAGGAGTAAGAGTCGATGCACGAGAGGCGGTAGAACAGGTAGCGGCTCACCGGCGCGGAGCGTCCGGTGCTGCCGCAGGTTATGCCGCTTCTACGGCAGGACGTCTCAGAACTCAGTGCACTGGACCGGAGACGGGTATGACGCCGGGTTTCCTACGGGGTCATAGTGACTGTTCCGGGGGAGGACTACGTTTACCTCCGTTCTGCGACCCGTCTCGGCATACGGTCCTGAGCTGCCCGTGTGCGAGATGTAGACGCATCCCCGCTCCATGGTCCCGAGGTGGTTTACCCACACCATCGGCCAATTCTGCCCCTCGTACTGGAACGACAACTCGTAGCGGCCATCGGCGTCCGTCGTCGTGAAGGCCTCCGTGCCGTAGAATATGCCACTGGCAGTAACGAAGGCGACGCGAAAGCCTTCAAGTGGCTCGCCGGACTCCGCGTCCACGACGCGGCCGTAGATGGAGGTCTGCTCGACGCCACCGAACAGGTCGCACCCGGCGAGAGCACCGGCGACGAGAACAACGCTAACGAGAAGGAGCGTTCGCATCCGTGTGGAGCTTAGATGGGGCGGCATAACATCTGGCCGCTCTGCCGCCGCACAGCGCGACGTGTCGACCGAGGCGCAGGATACAGTGAAGCGGCTACAGCGCAAACACGGGCCGTGCGGTCGGCCGCAGCGGCGAGTTCTGCGGCGCAGGCTAAACGGTGGGCCTGAAGAGCGAAAGACCGTAATCAACAGCCTCTGCGAAGTCGAAGTCGCGCTGGTCCGGTTGGAGTTGACCTGATGGCAAGCGGACAGCGCGGTAGAGGTCTAGCCAGCCCACCGGCGGTTCGTCTAGAGGACCATGGGT
>DASVSE010000286.1:0-2075 GCA_036388235.1 Rubricoccaceae bacterium
CACGCCTCGTAGCTCGCCGACTGCACGCCGTTGCGCGTCGTGCCGGAGTAGCTGGACTGGCCGGGCTGGATCTGCACGACGACGCGCCCGCCGCGGGCGAACGTGATCAGGCCCATGTGGACGCCGGCTGTGCAGACGGACGAATCGTCCGAGTAGACGTCGGTCCCCCAGATGGTGTTTTCCGAGCCGCCGGCCGGGCAGTCGAACGCGACGCGTGCGCCGACGCGGTCGCGGAACTGCGTCGCTTCGGTCTCCCACGACGCACCGATGGGCGGAATGCCGGGCGTCGGGGCGTTGCCTGCGGCTGCGGCGGCCGTCATCGCCGTGTTCATGAGGTCGGTCGCAGCGGCGCAGCCGGTGAGGACGAGGAGCGAAAGGAGCAAGACGTGTCGCATCGGAACGGGGGAGGGTGAGGGGCGGCTCGCGCGCCCCCGTCCGCAGAGGTGGGCGGTGGCACGGACCGCCGAGAAAGTAGGCGGGCGGGGCCGAACGGAGCGGACAACTCGCGCAGATGTCCGAACCCGCCCGCCTGTCCTGGGGTACGACAGGCCCTCCACGACGCCCGCTCCGCCGGGTCACCCCGAAGCCATGGCCGACACGACTGTCTCCGATTTTCTCAAGCACCACTACCGCCACTTCAACGCCGCGGCGCTCGTCGATGCGGCCGAGGGCTACGTCGCGCACGTCGACGCGGGCGGGAAGATGCTGATCTCGCTTGCGGGTGCCATGTCGACGGCCGAGCTGGGGCTGTCGCTGGCCGAGATGATCCGCCGGGACCTCGTCCACATTATCTCGTGCACGGGCGCCAACCTCGAGGAGGACCTGTTCAACCTTGTCGCGCACGACCACTACGAGCGTGTCCCGAACTACCGTGACCTCACGGCGGCCGACGAGCAGGCACTCCTCGACCGCGGCATGAACCGCGTCACGGACACGTGCATCCCCGAGGAGGAGGCCTTCCGGCGCCTGGAAGGCGCGCTCGTGGACGAGTGGCACGCGATGGAGGCCGAGGGCCGCCGGGCGTTCCCGCACGAGATCCTGTACCGGATCATCCGGTCGGGGCGGCTCGAGGAGCACTACCAGATTGACCCGAAGGACAGCTGGCTCGTGGCGGCGTGCGAGAAGAACCTCCCCATCGTCACGCCGGGCTGGGAGGACTCGACGACGGGCAACATCTTCGCCTCGCACGTCCTTCAGGGCGACGTGAAGAGCCCGCACCTCGTCAAGCACGGGATCGAGTTTATGACATGGCTCGCGGACTGGTATACCGAGAACACGCAGGACGCCGTCGCCGGGCCTGGAGTCGGGCGGGGGCTGGGCTTCTTCCAGATCGGCGGCGGCATCGCGGGCGACTTCCCGATCTGCGTCGTGCCGATGCTGGAGCAGGACATGGACCGGCGGACGCCGCTGTGGGCCTACTTCGCGCAGGTCTCGGACTCGACGACGAGCTACGGCTCGTACTCGGGGGCGGTCCCGAACGAGAAAATCACCTGGGGCAAGCTGGCGGCCGAGACGCCGAAGTTCATCGTCGAGAGCGACGCGACGATCGTGGCGCCGCTGATCTTCCAGTTTGTGCTGGAGACGTCTGTGCGCGCGCACGGGGCGCAGGCGGACGAGGTGGACGCGGACGGGCTGGTGGCAGACGAGGCGGCGAGCCCGACGTGAGCGCGCCGACGCCTGCGGCTACAGGCCGACGCGTTTGGCGGCTGTGGGTGCCCCTCGTCGGCGATGCGGAGGCGGTGGCGCCCCGCGCAACGGTGGCGCGGTAGGCTGTTAAGGGCGGCGCATGCGGGAGAACGGGTATCCATTGCATCCCGTCCGCGGCGACGCCCGGTCCGCCGCGGGCGTCGCCTCGGCGGCGGCACGCGTGGGCGCCTCATACGCGGTGAGGCAGAAGGCCCACGTGTACGGCGCCATGCCGTCGAGGCGGACCCAGTCGATGCGGGTCCAGAGGCCGGGGGCGTGCGTGTTGGCCGAGTCGTTTCGGGCGATGAGCGTCTCGGCATCCCAGCGGACAATGTGGAAGCGGCCGTGCGGGAGCTGCGTCCACGTCTCGGGCCGCCCGAGACGTGGAC
>DASVSE010000287.1:0-3878 GCA_036388235.1 Rubricoccaceae bacterium
GTCCACACGTGCACCTGCAGGCCGCGGGCGTGGGCCGCGGCGACGGTCCGGCGAAGCAGGTCGAGGCTGCCCAGGTGCTCGTCGACCGCACGCGCGCGGCTCGGCCAGTAGCCGTGGTAGCCCGTGTAGAGGCGGTGCGGGGCGGGATACTCGCGCTCGGCGCCGGGCGGGTTGTCGTAGACCGGCGAGAGCCAGAGCGTGTTGACGCCGAGGCCGGTGAAGTAGCCGCTCTCGATGGCGTCGAGGAGGCCTTGGAGGTCGCCGCCGTGGTAGTTCGCCGGCGCGAGGAGACTGTCGGCCAAGACGGGCCGGTCGTTGGTGCGGTCGCCGTTGCGGAAGCGGTCGAGGACAACTTGGTACACGACGGCGTCCTGCCAGACGAACGGTGCGGCCGTGCCCTCGGCGTCCCCCGTGGCGACCGGATCGCCAGGCTCGTCCAGGGCCGTCTGGGCCGTCCCGAGCGGGTGCCCGTCGAGCAGCAGCACCTCGACCCAGCGCGACGTGAGGCCGGCCGCGGTCGCGGCGACGCGCAGGCGGTGCAGTCCGGCCGGCATCGCGGCGAGGTCGACGGTCGCGACGGCGGTCCCGGCAGGCTCGGTTCCGGCGCCGACCACGACGACATGGCGCGTCTCGACGGGCGCATTGTCGACGAGGGCGACGACCGTAACAGGCCCGAGGTCGGCAGGGACGCCGTCCGACCCGTCGCGCGAGATGGCGAACCGGATTGCCGTCCGGTCCTCGGCGAGGTCGGGCGGGCCGAGGCGAAGGCGGCCCGGCGCGGCTCCGGCGACCGTCAGAACGTTGTTGTAGGCGCCGAACGGGTTGAGCGTCGAGTCGCGGCTCGTCGGGTCGAGGACCTCGGCGCCGTCGACGACGAGCTTGTACTCGTAGCGCCCGGGCGTGATGGAGCGCGTTCGCGTGAGGCCGCCACGGCCGTCGGGCACGAGGGGGTCCGCTGTCCGGCTCCAGTCGTTGAAGCCGCCGATGACGTGGACGCTCGCGGGCGCCGGACGGCCCGGCGTGAGATCATACCGGAACGTCACCGCCGGCTCGACGGCCGCCTCGACGGCCAGCCCGCGGAGGGCGCCGTCGTGAGGCCCGCCATCGACCGTGTACGGCACGACCGTCAGTCCCGAGAACCCCTCGCGGGCCGCGACCGCGACGCGCCCACCGCCGACGTCGGTCGCCGTCGCGTCGCCTGATGCGCCCCAGACGGCGGCCAGCCCCGGCCCGAGCAGGTCGGCCGTGAGCAGCGTGTCCGCCCGCCCCGCGACGACGCGCACGACGGGCACGACGGGCTCGGCCGTCCGCTCCTCGGCAGGGGCGGGCGGCACGTCCACGGCGCCGTAGCGCGGGGAGACGCAGCCGGCGACGGCGAGCAGGGCGAGTCCGGCGGCAGTCGGGCGCATAGGATCCCGGGGCGACCCGGTGGGGCGGTGGCGTCCCGAAGGTACCGAGGCTCGGCCCGCGCGGCGGCTACTCGTCGGGCCGCTGGCGGCGCGCCTTTGTCGCGGACTGCCGCTTTTTCGCGTCCAGCCGGCGCACGCGCGAGCCTTTCGTCGGCTTCGTTGCCGTGCGTGGCTTCACGGGCCGATTCAGCTCGACAAGGCGCCGGCGCAGCTCGTCGAGCGCCAGACCCTTGTTGCGGTACTGGCTGCGGCTCTCGCGCATCGTGACGCGGATCCCCGTCGGGCGGTGCGTGAGCCGGACGCCCGTCTCGACCTTATTGGCGCGCTGCCCGCCCTTGGTGCCCGCGCGGAGCGTCTCCACGTCGCACTCGTCCCACAGGGCCTCGTCGGTCTCGGGGATCGTCACGGCGCCGGGCGGGCAAACCGCGCTTCGAGGCGCTGCCCGCCGTCGAGAACGAGGACCAGCAGGACCGTTGCCCCGATGGCGAGGACGGGACGCCCGAGCGCGACCGCGATCCCGACTGGCGAGACGGCCAGTACGGCCGCGGCCGTCGTCAGCCCCCGCGTCCGGTCCTCGGATCGGTGCTTGTAGATGATCCCCGCGCCGACGAACCCCAGCGCCGTCGCGACGGCCTGGATGGAGCGCACGGGGTCGGTCCGCACCATCTCGCTCCCCGGGTAGAACTCGCCCGCGACGAGGCTCACCTTGACGAGCAGGAACGACGCGAACGAGACGAGCATCATCGTCCGGAAGCCCGCCCCCTTGTTTTTCCGCTCGCGCTCCCAGCCCACGGCGCCGCCGAGCGCAAGCGCGAGCACGCCCTGGGCGAGCGAGAGCAGGTCGGCAATGGCAGTGTCGAGCACGGCACAGACGGCGGGCGTCCTCCCCCGACGCCTCCGCCCCGCCCCGGGGTTCCGCTCGCCCGTCGCCGCCGGGCCGCCGTACGTTCCCACTGCTCCGCCTGACGCCCGATGCCCGACCTGATCGACGCCCCCGCCGTCACCACGACAGCCGCCGAAACCGCCTACCTCGCCCTCGTCCAACGCGTCCTCGACGGGGGCGTCCGCACGCCCAACCGGACCGGCACGGACACGCTCGCGCTCTTCGGCGAGCATTACAGCGTCGACCTCGCCGAGGGCTACCCGCTCCTGACGACCAAAAAGGTCGCCTTCCGCGCCATGCTCCACGAGACGCTGTGGTACCTCTCGGGGGCGGACCATATCCGCGACCTGCGGCAGCACACGGCAATCTGGGACGACTGGGCGACGCCCGAGGGCGACCTCGAAACGGCATACGGGCGCTTCTGGCGGCGCTTTCCCGTGCCCGCAGCAGGCGCCGCGCTCGGCGGCGAGGTCTGGGCGGACGCGTCGCACCCGAACGTGCGGCGCGAGGCCGACGGATCGCTCTCGTTCGACCAGCTGGGCTACGTGCTCGATACGCTCCGCCGCGACCCGCAGAGCCGCCGCCTCGTCGTGAGCGCGTGGCACCCGGCGAACGCGGCCGTGAGTCGGCTGCCGCCGTGCCACTACTCGTTCTGCTTCAACGTCACGCCCGGGGCGGATGGCGAGCCCGGGCGCCTCAACTGCCACCTCACGCAGCGCTCGGCGGACCTCGCGCTCGGCGTCCCGTTCAACCTCGCGTGCTACGCCTTGCTGACGCACGTCGTCGCCGGGCTCGTGGGGCTCCGACCGGGCCGCTTTGCGCACTCGCTCGTGGATGCCCACGTCTACGTCAACCACGTCGACGGCCTCCGCGAACAGCTTGCCCGCACGCCCGCGCCCGCCCCGACGCTCCGCCTCGCGACGCACGCCGATGGCCGCCCGAAAAGTCTCGGGGAGCTGACTGCCGACGACTTCGCCCTCGACGGCTACGCCCCGCAGCCCGCCATCCGCTTCCCCGTCGCCGTCTAACCATGCCCTCGACACCCGAACTCGTCGTCGTCGCGGCCGTCGCCGACGCGCCCGGCCGGCCCGGAGACCGCCTGATTGGCGACGGTCTCGACTTGCCGTGGCACCTGCCGGCCGACCTGAAGCGCTTCAAGGCGATGACGCTCGGGCACCCGCTCGTGATGGGCCGCCGGACGTTCGAGAGCCTGCTGCACCAGTTTGGCGGGCCGCTTCCCGGGCGCGAGACGGTCGTGCTGACGCGCCACCCCGAGGCGTCGCACCATCCCGGCATCCACGTCTGCTCGTCCGTCGCCGCTGCCATCGAGGCCTTCCCCGACGCGCCGACGCTGTTTATCGGGGGCGGCGCAGCCGTCTACGCGGACGTGCTCGGCGACGGGGAGCGCCTCGCGGACCGCCTCGAACTAACGCTCGTCGAAGGCGACTTCACCGGCGACACGTTCTTCCCGCCCTACCGCCACCTGCTCGCCGACCATGGCGGCCCGTTCGAGCGCACGTTCTCGGAGCGCCACGATGCGGCCGACGGCCGGCCCGCTTTCCGGTTCGAAACCTTCGTCCGCGCCC
>DASVSE010000288.1:0-2182 GCA_036388235.1 Rubricoccaceae bacterium
TAATACTGATAGTTTTAAAGGCGCAATGCTAGTTGTGCCTGCTGTTTATATATCAGTGTTTGCAACGTCAGAGTTGGCAAACTGGGCATATTTAAAACGTCAGCGGTCGCGTGTAGGTGATGTTGCCGGGGCGCTTAAACCCGGGCGCCCAAGCGAACATGGCGGCGTATCATGAGCGAGTCCCCCCGCCCGATCTGGGCCCGCCGCATGGCCGCGCACCGTCGCCGCGCCCGCCTCACACCCGCCGACACGTCAGCACACGTCGCACTCGGTCAGGCCCAGCTCGACGGCATCGTCGAGAACGTCCGCCTCTTCGGCAAGGAGGACCGCACGCTCTTCCGCGTCGAGGTTGTCGTCGATGCCGCTGGCGCCGAGGCGCTACTCGCTGCCCTTGCGGAGCTAGAGCCCGATACCGTACGTTGACGTCGCGGTAGCCAGCCCGCCGAGACGCCGCTGATCCTACATCAGCAGTCCCACCCGTAGACACACGCGCGTTGCGCCCCACCGTCCCTGCCCTGGGCCGACTGCTCTCACCGAGCGGCCGGCCCTTTTTGCGTTTATGGCCCTCCTAGACTTCGCCGAGCTTCTCGCTCCGCCCGACGCCGGCGTCAATGCCGCACTCCCGATCGTCGCCGGCGTCCGTCGCCACCTCGGGCCCTTCGATCCTGAGTTCGCCAAGTCCGAGACGGGCCGCAAGCTCTTCCAGGAGCTGCTCATCATCAACGGCTACGACGTCGGGAAGGCCGGCGCCGACGGTGACCACGGCAAGGACACGCGCAAAGCGGCCGAGACCTTCCAGCGCGCGAAGGGCATCCCCGTCACGGGCGTCAACGACGCGAAGACTCATGAGGCGCTCGTCGGGGTCATCGTCCGGGCCGCCCGGGTCCCATCGAGCGGGCAGAACATCCGCGCAGCCATCGTCGCCGTTGCCCTCGGCTACGCCACTGCCGGCGCACGCGAGATCTCGCCGAACCGGGGCCCGTGGGTCCGCTTCTTCATGTCAGGCAACGAGGGCGCCGCGTGGGCCTGGTGCGCCGGCTTCGCCTCGCTCGTCTGGATCCAGGCCGCGGCCGCGTTCGGCGCGACTCAGGTCGAGCAGGCCCGCCGCTTCCGGTCGTTCAGCTGCGACGTCCTTGGCAGCCGCGGCGCCTCGGGCGGCCTGCTCGTCGACGGCGCGGCCGTCGCGGCCGGACGCGCGAGCATCGAGCCCGGGGACATGTTCCTCGTGCAGTCGCCGAGCAACCCGCGCGACTACATGCACACGGGCATTGTCATCCGTCGCAAGGGCGACGGGACGATCGATACGGTCGAGGGCAACACGAACGCCGCAGGCGGGCGCGAGGGGCTCTTCGTGCTCCGCCGCAACCGGCGCGTGACGGCGCACCTGGACTTCGTCCGTTGCCCCTTCGCTGCGTGATGCCGTACCGCAAGATCCTTGCGCTCACGATCCACGACGTCCTTGGGTGGACCAAAGGCTTCCTCGTCGTCGCCTTCGCCGTCAACCCGCTCTTCGTCGGCGTGCTCGCCGTCCTCTTCGCGCTGGAGGTGTGGCTCGGCACGCGCAGCGCGCGCGAGACGGGCGTGCCGGTCCGCTTCCGCGACTATGCCCGCGCGAAGTACTCGGAGCTCGTCAAGCTCGGCTCCTGGCTCGCGATCGTGCTCCTCGTGACCAACCTCGACCCGGAGCTCATCCACATCCAGCGGTACGTCCTCATCCTGACGGCCGCCGGGCTCGCCGGGCGCATCGTCAAGCGGCACCTCGGAGGCGACTACACACGCATGTGGATCGAGATGGAGGGCAAGATCCTCCACACGGCCTCGCGCGAGATCGAGACGCCTGAGGGCCAGCCCAACCTGGTCGAGCAGACCATCCTTACCGAAGCCCCGCCCCCTCCGCCGAGCACCGACAGCCCTTCGCCGGGCACGGTGCTCGGCGTCGTCGTGCTCGTCTCTGCCCTTCTGGCCGCGTGCGCCGGCCCAATCCTCGCCCATCTCGCGCCATGAACCGCCCCCTCATCCTGTCCTACGTGGCCATCGCCGTCGTCGCGGTCGTCGCGTTCGCCTTTCTCCGCATCTCGGGGTGCGGTGAACCTGCCGAGCCTATCACGGCCGAGGGCGTCACGCCCGCCGTCGCACAGGCCGACGAGACGATCGACCGTATGGCGGCCGCCGTCGAGGCGTA
>DASVSE010000289.1:0-1777 GCA_036388235.1 Rubricoccaceae bacterium
CGGCGTTGCTCGCACCGAGGGCCGAGGTCTGGGCCCACGCGCCGCCCGCGCCCCGCTCGAACACGTACGCCGCACCCGAATCCACCGGTCCGTTTCCCGAGGCGTCGTCGGACCTTGCCCCGACGACGGCCACACTGCCCGAGACCGATACGGAGCCGCCGAAGCTGTCGAACAGCTCGGCCGTGCTCGCGCGGAGGAGCTCCGTCTGGGTCCACGCGCCGCCCGTGCCCCGCTCGAACACGTATGCCGCGCCCGCGTCGCCCAGGTTGTTCGTCGGGCCGTCCTCGCCGAATGCCCCGACGACGGCCACGTTGCGCGAGATCGCCACCGAGATGCCGAAGTAGTCTTCGGTTTCGGAGTTGCTCGCGCGGAGGATCGCCGTCTCGGTCCACGCACCGCCTGCGCCCCGGTCGAACACGTACGCCGCGCCAGACTGGTTGGACCCGTTCGTCGGGCCGGCCTCCCGCCAGGCCCCGACGACGACCGAGGTGCCCGAGACCGCCACCGCCTGACCGAAGCGGTCTCCGGAGTCGGCGTTGCTGGCGCGGAGCCGGGCCGTCTGGGTCCACGCGCCGCCAGCGCCTCGCTCAAACACGTACGCCGCGCCCGAGTTGTCGGACTCGGCGTAGGCGCCGACGACGGCCACGCCGCCGGACACGCCCACCGAGAGGCCAAAGAAGTTGCTCGTCGTGGCGTTGGTGGCCCGGAGGATCGCGGTCTGGGCCCACGCGCCGCCTGCGCCCCGCTCGAACACGTACGCCGCGCCCTTGATGTACGCCCCGACGACGATCACGCCTTCCGAAATCGACACCGCACCGCCGAAGGCGTCGGCAGAAGCGGCGTCGCTGGCGCGGAGGATCGCCGTCTCGACCCACGTGCCGTCGGCGCGACGCTCGAAGACGTACGCTGCGCCAGCGTAGGACACCCCGTTCTCCGGGCCGGACTCGTCCCTGGCCCCGACGACGGCCACGTCGCCCGCGACTGCTACGGAGCTGCCGAAGTTGTCGTACGCCTCGGCGTTGCTCGCGCGCAGCAGGGCCGTCTGGACGGGGATAGCAAGCGCGCGGGCGTCGGCGGGCGAGGCGCCGGCGTCTCGCGCGGCCTCGTAGAACGCCGCGTCCGTCTGGGCCTGCGCCGAGGCGGCCATGACGAGGAGCAGGAGAAGGGCGCCGAAGCGCCGCGTAGAACGGGAAGACATGAGGGAGCGAGAAGGGAAGGGTGCGGAGCCGCCGGGCAGGACCCGGATGGAGTGCCGGGAAGCCCAAGGGCCGGCTAAAGCTCAAAAGATGCACTGAGAGCCAACAGAGGGCCTATCGCCCACGTCCTATCGTTGTCGCACAGGTCGCGCACGGCCGTCCCGCAGCAGATAAAACGCGCCCGCCAGTCCTCCAAGGGAGGCCGGTGACAGGGCGTTATGTTGGAGATGTGTCCGGAGGCACGGGGTCCTCACCGGCACGCCCCGGGGTGACCGCGCCAGGGCGGCAGGCCGAGAGAACCACCACAAAACCGACTATGACGACCGACGACGACGCGACCGGGCCGCGAGGGCCGATCCCGCCGGGGCGTCGGCGCCGGGGTCTCGTAGTGCTCGCCGGGGTGGGGTTCCTCGTCGGCGCGGGCCTTCTGTGGGCCGCCGCCCCCGCGCCGACGCCCGTGCCCCCGTCGGCCCGTCCGGCATCCGCCCCGGCCGCCGTGCCCGAGCCCGCGCGTCCCGACGCCCCGCTCGTCCACGACCAGTGGACCGTCCGCGACGGGCTCCCCGTCAACCACGGCAACG
>DASVSE010000290.1:0-8104 GCA_036388235.1 Rubricoccaceae bacterium
AGCCGAAGGCGAACAGGTCCTGGGACTCGACGAAAAACGGACGGCGCTCCTCGTAGCGGTTCTCGAACTGCGACAGGTTGAGGATCGCAGGATCGGCCTCGACCTGCCCGAAGTCGGGGTTGACGGTCGCCGTTAGCGTCAGGCCGGCGGTGAGGCCGACTTTGGCATCGAGTCCGATGCCCGGCCGGAGCGCGTTGGCGGTGTAAAACGGGTCGGCAGCCGTGCCGTCGGCGCGCGTCAGCCGCGTCGAGGCATACGGGACGATCTCGATGCGCCTCGGCGCTCCGAGCCCGTCGAGCCCGTCGAGGATGCCGAAGCGGCTCACGTACCCGTCCGCCGAGGGGAGAATCGGGGCCCAGTAGCTGCGCTCGCCCGTCGCGGCGACGTTGCGCTGGAACTGGACCTGCCACGGGCGAGCCGAGGCTGGATCGAAGCGCAACTGCGACAGGGGAACGCGCACTTCAACGGTGTACCCCGCGCCGTCGGGACCCGAAAACGGCGCCACGGCGCTGTCCCAGACGGCGTCCCACGAGTAGTCGCCCGCGTCGCGGTCGTCCGAGAGGACTGCGTCCGCCTGGACGCCGGCCGCCGAGACGCCAAACGAGAAGGCCGTCCGACTGTCGCCCGCGCTGCCGATCTCGATAAAGACGTCGTCGGCGTCGATGACGTCGGCCGGCCCGACATCGCGGCGGCGCAGGCGCCGGACGACAGTCGACGGGTCGCGGACGTAGCAGCGGACGGCTACGTACACCGCGTCCGTTCCGGCTAGCACGCGGGCCTCGGTCCGCTCGGACGCCGGCGCGCCGGGTGACGGCTCGGTCTGGACGAAGGCGCCGGCGACGCCTGCGTCAGCCCATGCCGCCTCGTCGAGGCGCCCGTCGATGCGGATGCGGGCGTCGGTGCCGAGGCGCGTCGCGCGCACGTGCGGCACGCCCGGACGTACCGTGTCGGCCGGGGCTACGAGGCCGCTCGTCTGCTCGCTGACGGCTGGCGGTGTTGACGTCTGCGCTGTCGCGACGGACGCACCTGGGATGGCACAGGCGAGCACGGCTACGCTCAGCGCACGCGCCACGTTGGAGAGTCTCAGGATTGGAGACGCAACGGTCATCAACAGGGCGCGGTGCGTGGTCCGGGAGGATACCACACGCACCATCGGCCATAAACCAAGTCTCCAATCGTGTTAGGAGTGGAGTTACGAGGCCGTTACACGCGGGTCACTCTCGGCGGCTGCCCCGTAAGCGACCTCTCCAGACGAGGGCGTAACCCCGGCGGTGTCGCCAAAGCCGACCGCGCCAAGGGCCGCTCCGTCACCGGACGCGCCTCCACCCGATGCGTCCGTCTTGGGGCGCGGCTCGACCGCACTCGCGAAATACTCCTCGGTCGTAAACGAGTCGACCTGAATCGCGTCCGCGCGGGCGGCTTCGGCGCGCTCCAGCAGCGCCGCCTCGTCGGGCGTGAGGATGCCTGCCTCGACGGCCTTCCCGATGAGAGTCGCGGGGTTGGCGCGCGGCAGCGTCTTGGCCCTGATCGCGTCCTTGACCTTGCCGACAACACCCTCGGCCTGGTACGCAAGGGCCATCGCGTGCTCGAAGCGCCCGACGGCCGTCGTCGGGTCGGTCGGGACAAAGACGCCGCCGAAGAGGCGGTCGCGCTGCTCGCCCGGGACCTGCATGAGGGCGGCCACGCGCCCGCCGACTTTGTCCGACGGCTCGGCGGACAGGCGGTTGATGCGGCTCCACGCGGCGAGCGGGCCGCGGAAAAGCCACGTCGCACCGGGGACCTGGAGGTTGGCGAACAGACCGTCGAAGGCGTCCTGGATGCGGGCAAACGAGTAATCGAGCGACCACACCAGGAACGGCTCGTCCTCCTTGCGCCGGCCCTCGGCCTCGAAGCGCGCCAGGGCAGCGGAGGCGAGGTAGAGAGATGAGAACACATCCGCGAACCGGCCCGTGAGCTTTTCCTTGCGCTTGAGGTCGCCTCCGAGCGTGCCCATCGCGAGGTCGGCGAGGAAGGCGAAGGTGGCCGACGCCCACTGGAGCTTGCGCCAGTACGGAGCGGCCACGCCCGGCACGGGCGACGCGGAGAGGCGCCCACGCGTGATGCTCAGGCCGACCGCCCGGAACGCGTTGCGGACGACGTGCCCGATGTGCGGCCAGAACGCGGCGTCGAACGCCCTCACGTCGCGCGCCTGGAGCGCCTGCATCTCCTTGAGCGCGTACGGGTGGCAGCGGATCGCTCCCTGCCCGAACACCATCAGCGTGCGCGTGAGAATGTTCGCGCCCTCAACCGTGATGGAGACGGGGACGCCCGTGTACGCGCTCGCGAACGGGTTGCGAGGGCCGCGCGAGATCGCATTCCCGCCCAGAATGTCCATGCCGTCGTTGATCGCCTTGCGGAACAGCTCAGTCGTGTTGTACTTCATCATGGCCGTGACGACGGCCGGGGCGGCGCCCTGGTCCAGCCCGCCGTTCGTGTAGCGACGTGCGGCTTCGAGCAGGTAGGCCCAGCCGCCGATGCGGGCGAGGGGTTCCTCGATGCCCTCAAACTTGCCGATGCTCAAGCCGAACTGCTTGCGGATAAGGGCGTGCGCGCCGGCGACGCGGGCGACCACCTTGGTCCCCGCCGTCGCGCTCGCTGGGAGCGAGATGCCACGGCCGGCTGCGAGCGACTGCATGAGCATCCGCCAGCCGCGCCCCGCGCCGACCGAGCCGCCGATGACCGCGTCTTCGAGCTTCACGACGACGCCGTGGCCCTCGGTGGGGCAGTTCCAGAACGGGACGCCGAGCGGGTCGTGCCGCATCCCGAGGACGACGCCCGGCGTCTCGGTGGGGATGAGCGCGCACGTGATGCCCAGGTCCTCGCCCTTGCCGAGCAGACCCTCGGGGTCGCGCAGCTTGAACGCGAGCCCGAGCACGGTCGAGATGGCGGCAAGCGTGATGTAGCGTTTGTTCCAGTCCAGGCGGACGTACAGCTCGCCGTCGTCCCCGCGGAAGACGACGCCCTGGCTGGAGATCGCGCCGGCATCGGAGCCGGCGCCCGGCTCGGTCAGGGCGAACGCGGGGATGTCCTCGCCGCGGGCCAGGCGCGGCAGGTAGTGGTTTTTCTGTGCCTCGGTCCCGAAGTGCGCCAGCAGCTCGGCTGGCCCGAGCGAGTTGGGCACCATGACCGTGATCCCGAGCGCGCTGGACGCACTCGACGCCTTGGCGACGATGGCCGAGTTGGCCGACGGGCTGAAGCCGTGCCCACCGTACTCCTTGGGAATGATGAGGCCGAAAAAGCGCCCGTCCTTGAGCGTCTGCCACACGGCGTCCGGCAGCTCGCGGCGCTGCCAGACCTCCCAGTCGTCCGTCATGCGGCACAGGTCTTCGACCGGCCCGTCCATGAATGCCTGCTCCTCAGCCGTGAGGCCGGGGTAGGGCTGCGAGAGCAGGCGCGCCGTGTCGGGCTTGCCCGAGAACAGCTCGCCCTCGACCCAGACCGTGCCGGCGTCGATGGCCTCCTGCTCGGTCGACGAAATCACGGGCAGGAACTGCATCGCCTCCATCGCGCGCATCACCGCGCCGGACAGCGCGCGCCGCACAGGCGGGATAAGGAAGACGAGGCTCAGCACGGCGAAGACGCCCGCCAGCCACGGCGGCGCCCCGAACCCGATCAGTGCGACAAGGCCGAGCGCGGCCCATGCCCAGAGCGGCGCGCCCGTAAAGCCGAGCGCGAACAGGACGAGGAGCACGCCGAGAACGGCGGCCCACGTCGGTGTGAAGGCGGCAAGGGCGCCGTGGAGAGAGTCGAGTGCGGGCATCGGGGCAGTGCTCTGGGGCGGGTTAACAGTGTAAACCTTCCGCGAAGCTTCCGCAAGTCCCTAGCGAAGGCGTGGGCCTGTGTGTGTCGACGCGTGCTAGGCCGGCTGGGGGCCTATCGTGCCGCGTCCGCGACGCGGGCAAGGACTCCGCCGTCGCGAGCGAACGCGCGCACGCTGGCATAGGGGAGCGTTGCCTCGACGCCGCAGTCGGCGATGACGTGCGGGAAGTCGGGTTGCACGGCGATCCCTTCGTCGTTCAGCGAGTAGTCGAACGAGCCGTCACTAAGAGCCTCGGTCGAGAGCACCTCGTCGCAGTCGCCGTTCATGTCGCCGGCCATCGGCGTGAGCGCAGCCGAGAGCAGGCCCGCGAGCGCCGACCGGTCGGCGTCGTCACGGAAGAGGGCATCGAAGGGGACAGCCTCGCCCGTCGTGAGGTCGTACGTGACGGACTGGTTGACGCCGGAGGACGGATATGGCCCGCCGCAGTTGTACGACGAGTGGATGTTGACGCTCAGCACGTCGTCCGCGGCGTGGTCCACGCGGGCGGCGGTGTCGTACTCGAACGGGTCCGTGCCGGGACGGGAAATGTCGGCGTTGCACGCGAGCGACGCCGAGAGAGAATCCAGCGAGGCGTTGACGCGCGCCTCGACCTCTGGGCGCCCGGCGAGAGTGATGCGCGGTAGCTCGACGCCTGTCGAGTCGTCGCGAACCATGCGGACCTCGACGGCCTCTTGGGCACCGGCCGCCCCGGTCATGGCACCGTCTGGCGCGTCAGCAGTGCAGCCAGCGGCGAGAAGCAGGGCGAGGGCAGGGTCGAGACGGCGCATGGCGAGGCGGTGGGTGAGGAGCGCGGAACCTACGGTGCACCGCCCGTCCCGCGCCAACCGCGTGAGGCGCCCCAGATGGCGTCCGTCCGCTAGTCGCGGCCGCGGACGATCACGAGGAGCCGGTCCACGCGCGGCCCGTCCATCTCGACAACCTCGACCCGGAGGGCGTCGTCGTCGAGAACGTCGCCGGGTTCGGGGATGCGGCCGAGACGGCTCACGACCCACCCCGCAACGGTCCGGTAGTCGCCGCGGTCGTCGCCGGCGGCGAGGCGGACGGCGGCCGCTTCTTCAAGGTCCTCGACGAGCACGCCGCCGTGGACGACGAACGCCCCGTCGTCCTGGCGGACGATGCCGTGACCGGGGCGGTCGCCCGCGCCGGGAAGCGCGCCGACGAGCGCTTCGAGAATGTCGTCGAGGGCGACGAGGCCGGCGGTGCCGCCGTACTCGTCGATGACGATAGCGACCTTGTCGCCGGTCTCGCGGAACGTCTGGAGCACGCGGAGGGCGGGCGCGTGCTCCGGCACGAAGCGGACTGGCTGCACGGCCGCCGCCGGGTCGAACGTCGCGCCGTCGAGCACACGCCCGAGCACGTCGCGGACGTCCACGATGCCCTCGATATGGTCCAGGCTGCCACGGCAGGCCACCAGGCGCACATGCGACGACGCCAGGACGGCGGCCCGAAGCTCATCGGGGGAGTCCTCAAAGTCGAGCGCGACGACGTCGCGGCGCGGGGTCATGACGCCGCCAACGGTCTGGTCGCCAAAGCGGAACACGCGCTCGACGATGCGCTGCTCCTCGGTGTGGATCACCCCGGCTTCGGTCCCTTCGTGGAGCAGAAATCCGATCTCCTCCTCGGTCGCCGCGGCGCCGTCGTTCGCACGCAGCCGGAGCAGCTTGAACAGCCCTTCGGTCGACTTCGAGAGGATCCAGACGAGCGGCGTCGCGACGAGCGAGACGACGCCCATCGGGCGCGCGATGGCGGCTGCGATGCGCTCGGGGTTGTTGAGCGCGATCCGCTTCGGCACCAACTCGCCGACGACGAGCGACAGGTAGGTGATCGCCAGGACGACGAGCGCGAGTGCGAGGCCCTCAGCGTACGGACCGACGACCGGGGCGCCCGCGAGCGCGTCGGCAAGGGGGGCGGCGAGGCGGTTGCCGCCGTATGCGCCGGCGAAGATGCCCACGAGCGAGATGCCCACCTGGACCGTCGCGAGAAACGTGTTGGGGTCGTCGGCGAGGGCGGCCGCAGCCCGCGCGCCCCGATCGCCCTCGTCGGCCCGCTGCCTCAGCCGTGCTTTCTTGGACGAGACGACGGCGAGCTCGGACATCGAGAACACGCCGTTGAGCACGATCAGGGCGAAGATCAGCAGGGCTTGAAACGCAGTCGCGGACATGGAGGCGGGGAGGGCGGAGGCGCGCACGGCGCCCGGAGCCCGGGTGTTCCGGCGGGCGGCTCGGAGGGCGTGCTAGACGTCTTCGACGGACCAGCCCCACTGGAGCAGCGGGAGGGCCGCCTGGGCGAAGGCCACGACCTGCCGCGCGAAGCCGGGCTGCATCACATCGGTATCGGGGACGGCGAGGGAGGCGACGGCCCCTTTCCAGCGCAGCGCCTCGGCAATGTCCGAGTCGGCGAAGGTCTCGTAGCCGCGGGGCATCCGCTTGAGGGCCTCACGTCCACCGACCGTTAGGCCAGCCGCTTCGACCTCGGCGACGGTGCTGAGCCACCCGGCAGCATCGCCGGCGAGGCGCTCGCGCCACTCGCGGAGCAGCGGCGGCTCGGGCGCCCAGAAGCCGGCCCCGAGAAAGCACGCGCCCGGCTCGACGTGCACGTACAGCGCGCCCGCGTCGTTTTTGTGTCCCGAGCGCGACCACACCAAGCCCACGTGCGTCTTGTACGGGTCCTTGTTCTTCGAGAAGCGGGTGTCGCGGTAGATCCGGAAGATGCCCTTCATCGGGTCGGCCGTGAGGGGGAGGCCGGAGAGCCGGGCCTCCGCCGAGACCTCGGCGACGAGGCAGCGGGCGGGCCAGAGAAGCTCGTCGTCGTAGGTGCCTTTTCGGGGCTTGAACCACTCGCGGTCGTTGTGCTCGCGGAGGTCGCGGAGAAAGGCAAGGGCCTCGGGGCGGAAGCCGGGGAAGGGCGGGAGCGAGTCCATCGGGCGGGATGCGGGGAGGGACCGGAGGCTACGCCGCGCCGGTGTCCGCGGCGTGTCGCTGCCCGTGCGCCCACGCAAGCGCGGCCAGCAGAGCGGGCGCCGTTACGAGCGCGGCCTCGTCCACGAGCAGGCGCGGCGTGTGGAGGCCGTGCTCCGAGCCGACCCCGACGACCGAGAACGCAGACGGAATGCGCTGTGCGTAGTGCGCAAAGTCCTCGCTCGCGAACCACATCGGCACGTCCACGACGGCCGACTCGCCGACGAGCGCCTGCGCCGTCTCGCGGACGAACGCGGCGGCATCGGGGTCGTTGACGAGTGCGGGGTAGCCGATGCGGATCTCGACCTCGCACGTCGCCCCGAATGCCGCGGCCGTGTGCTCCGCAACGCGACGGATGAGCATGTGCGCCCGCTCCCGCCATGCCTCGTCCATCGAGCGGAACGTCCCGACGATGAGGGCCTCATCGGGGAGGATGTTGGTCGCGCCGAGGGCCTCGACGCGGCCGAAGGAGAGGATGGAGGGAACGCCGGGCGGGCAGTTGCGCGCGATGACGCTTTGCAGGGCGACAAGCGTCTGGGCCTGCGCGTGCACCACGTCCACGAGCGCGGCCGGATCGGCCGCGTGGCCGCCCGTGCCCCGAATGGTGAGGTAGAGTTCGTCTGCCGAGGCCATGAAGGGGCCACCCCGGACGCCGACCGCGCCGGCGGGAAGCTGCGGCGCGACGTGCTGGCCGAACATCCGTACGGGCGCCGCCACGCCGTCCATCTCGCCCAGGACGCCCGCCTCGATCATCGCGAGCGCGCCGCCGGGGATCAACTCCTCGCCGGGTTGAAAGACGAGTCGAACGGTCCCCGATAGACCTTCGCGCGCCTCGTGGAGGAGGCGCGCCGCGGCGAGCAGGGCCGACGTGTGGACGTCGTGGCCGCAGGCGTGCATGACGCCCGGCCGCGTACTCGCAAAGTCCAGGCCCGTCGCCTCGTCGATGGGCAGGGCGTCGATGTCCGCGCGGAGCGCGACGACGGGGCCCGGCCGGCTGCCGTGGATGTGAGCGACGACGCCCGTCCCGCCAACACCCTTGATGGGCTCAAGTCCGATGGTGCGAAGCGTCGCAGAGATGAAGGCGGCCGTCTCGTGCTCCTCGAACGACAGCTCGGGGTGCCGATGGAGGTGCCGGCGCCATGCCACCGTCTCCGAGTGCGCGGCCAGGGCGAGGGCGAGAAAGTCAGGCATCAGGGCAGGGAAGCGGTCCGGTGTGACGGCATTGGAGGGGGCGGGGCTCCCGCTGCAAGGTGCACCCGCATCTCCGATGGGGGATGCGGTCTGGAAC
>DASVSE010000291.1:0-2060 GCA_036388235.1 Rubricoccaceae bacterium
CAGCGCGAGGGGGTCCGCGACCACTCGGACGGCGACAAGGTCTCGGCGTCGCTCCGCGCCGAGACACGCCTCGGTGCGGCCACCGTTCTCGCCGCAACCGCAACGGCCAACGTCCTCGACACGGACACGGACGGCTCGCTGGACTCGCTGAACTTTTTCTCGGGCGGCACGACGAGCCTCCAGACGTTCTCGTACCGCCGCGTCGAGGCCGTGCGCGCGGCCGTGCGCCTGGACCGCGTCTGGGGCACGCGTGGCCTCACGACGGCGACGGTCTTTGCGCGCGCCAACCGCGTCGCCCAGAACCCGGCATACCGCCTTCGCGCGACAGGCTCGACATCCGCCGTCGGCGAAGTGAATGCACAGCGTTTCCGTTCGGTCGGCCTCACGCTCCAGCACGAGGTCTTTCCCGGCTGGCGCGGCGCCCGGATCGTCGCCGGCACGACGGCCGACGTCTCCCCGAGCGGCTACACGGCCCGCTTCGGGACGGCAACCCGCGACGCTCAGGGCCGCTTCGTCGACTTTGCCGAGACCGACTCGCTGCTCACCGACTACGACGTCCGCCTGACGACGCTCGCGGCCTTCGTGCAGGCCGAGGTTGAGGCGGCGCAGGGCGTCCGCATCGTCGGGTCGCTGCGCGCCGACCGTCTGGGGTACGCGCTCGACAACGCCCTCGCCCCGGGCGCCTTCTCGGGCGCGGCCGACCGCACGGACACGTTCTCGCGCGTCACGCCGCGCCTCGGCGTCGTCGTGACGCTCGCGCCGCGCGTGGGCCTCTACGCCAACGCGAGCCAGGGCTTCGCCCCGCCCGAGGCCGGCGAGCTGTACCGCGGTGTGCAGGTGCCCGTCCTCCGCCCCGCCGTCTTCACGTCGGCCGAGGCCGGCGGGTTCGCGAGCGCCTTCGCGGGCCGCCTCGCCGCAGACGTCGCCGTGTACCGCATGGACGGCCGCGACGAGATCGTCTCGGTCCGCGCGCCCGACGGCACGACGGCCGACCGCAACGCCGGCCGGACGCGACACGAGGGCGTCGAGGTGTCGCTTCTCGCCCAGCCCGAGCCGCGCCTGACGGCCCGCGTCGGCGCCGCCCTCGCGCGCCACACCTACCTCGCCTTCACGGTCGATGAGCGCGCCGGCCGCGAACGTGTCTTCGACGGCAACTGGATGGAAAAGGCACCGTCGCTCGTCGCCAACGGCGAGCTTGCCGTGCGCCCGATTCCCGCGCTGCGGCTGGCCGTCGAGGCGCAGCGTGTGAGCGGCTACTGGATGGACCCCGAAAACACGCGCCGCTACACCGGACATACGGTCGTCAATGCGCGCGCAGGCCTTACGCTGCGCGGCGTCGAGGTGTGGGCGAACCTGCTCAACGCGACCGGCGTGCGCTACGCGACGACCGCTGAGGTCGCCTTCGGGCGCCCGCAGTACACGCCCGGCCTGCCGCGCGCGCTCACGCTCGGCCTCGGCACCCGACTCTGCCGCTGAATCCTTCCCGATGCAACGCTTCGCCTTCGTTTTCCTCGCCTTCCTCGCCGGATGCGCCTCACGTCCCGAGCACCTCGCGCCCGAGGACGACCTCACGGACACGTCGTGGGCGCTCGTGGACCAGGACAGCACGGCGCTTGCATTCCCCGGCGACCTTGCCGGCCGCCCGGCCGTCGTGACGGCGGTCTACACGCATTGCCCCGACGTGTGCCTGATGACGATGGCCAACGTAAAACGAATCCGGGCCACTCTCGGCGCCGACACGCCCCGGGTTGCGTTCCTGACGGTCTCGTTCGACCCTGCGCGCGACACGCCCCACGTTCTCCGCGCGTATGCCGAGACGTGGGGCGCCCGAGACGGCTGGCAGCTCGCGACGGGCGACACGGCGTCGGTCGGTAGCCTGATGCGCCGTCTGGGCATCCGAACATCCGTTGCCGCCCGCGACACGCTCGCCGATGGGACCGAGACGGTCATGATCTCGCACTCGGACAAGCTGCTCCTGCTCGACGGAGACGGCCGCGTCGTCGAGACGTACGGCGGAACGTCGGCGCCGCCGCAGATGGTCGCCGATGATGCGCGTGCCC
>DASVSE010000292.1:0-2254 GCA_036388235.1 Rubricoccaceae bacterium
GGCCGTCGGCAGCAAGCCGAGCGGCGGTCTCTTCGACAGGCGGGAGCCGCTCGGGAGGCGTGGGCTGCGAGCGCGTTGCCGTCGACGCGGCGAGGCTGAGAAGTGCAGCCAGAAGTGGAGAGGGACGCATGGGCTAAGCGGGGCGGTAGATCCTCGGATCGGTACTTAGGGCCCGAGTCTCTAGAGGACCGTGAGAAAGCGTACCGGCAGCGCGACATGGCTCGCTGGTATCGCGTGGCACGCGGCCTCGCTCTAACGAACTCCTGCCCGTAAAGCACGCTGTACAGCGCTTCAGAGTGTCGCCGGCGAATCAGTCTCCAAACGGAAACGCCCCGGCGCTCATTTGAGCGCCGGGGCGTTTCGTGTACCGCGTACGGGATTTGAACCCGTGTTACCGCCGTGAGAGGGCGACGTCCTAGGCCTCTAGACGAACGCGGCGAGGCCACTCGTGCGAGCGGAGGGCCAAGATAACGAGGGTGCCGTACGGGCTCAATCGACCAACGTCATCTTCACGTGCTCAATCCCGGCCTCCCAGAACAGGTCGCCTTCGGCGACGAACCCGAACGAGCCGTAGAACGCGTCGAGGTGCGACTGGGCGTAGAGCACGAAGCGGGAAAAGCCGGCCGCGCGGGCCTCGGCGAGCGCCGCCGCAACGGTCGCCCGGCCCAGGCCCTGGCCCCGGTACGCGTCGAGGACGGCGAACCGCTCCAGCTTCGCGGCCGCCCCGCCGTCGACGGCCCGCCACCGCGCGCACGTCGCAGGCGCCCCGCCGACCGTTCCGAGCAAGTGATGGACGGTCTCGCCCCGCGCCTCGGGGACGTCGTGCGTGTCCCATTCCTCGTCTGGCGGGCATGCCTGTTCGCGGACGAACACGGCCTCGCGGATCGCCCGGACGGCCTGCCAGTCCGACTCGGTGAGCGCTTCGCGGACCACAAGCGGAGCCGGGGAGGCACTCACAGGTACTGACCGAAAAAGGTCGAGAGCAGGCCGCGCAGCGTTGGGTCGGTAAGCAGGTCCTCGTGGCGCACCTCGGAGACGGCGTCGAACAGCCGGGGTTCGAGCGTCGTGCCGCCGCCTTCGGCGCGGAGGCGGTCCAGGTGCGAGAGGGGGATAATGTCGTCGGGCGAGGCGTGAAAGGCGCGGGTCGCAGGAAGGCGGTTGGCGAGGACGACCGGCGAGCGTTCGAGCATGCGCAGCCGCGCCTCGGCGAGCGTGATCTCGCCGCGGGCGAGGGCCCGTGCCGGCGCCAGCAGGACCTCCGCGGCCGGAAGACGGCCCACGGCGCCTCCCAGGAGAACCTGTCGGACGGTCGTCCGGAAGGTTGGGTCAAACAGGCTCGTCAATGCGCTCAGCGAGGCGACCGCGCCAAAGCGGCCCGGGACGCGCTCTGCAGCGAGCAGCGCCACCGTTCCGCCACGGCCGACGCCCATGACGCCGACGCGGCCGGCGTCGGCGCGGGGGACGAGCGCGAGCTGATCTGTGAAGGCCAGCACATCGAGCGCGTCGCCGAGATACGGGCTCGCGGGTGTGTCGGACGTGTAGACGTCGGTGCGCACCGAGGGACCGGAGCCGTAGAACATCGAGACCGACGCGCCCCGGGCCGCGACGATGATCTGAACCGTCGTGCGGTCGAGGTCCGCGGCCGTCGCCCCCGTCAGAAAGGCCGTCTCGTCCGCGTGGCCGTCGGCGTCGGGCAGGATGAGCAGGACCGGAAGTCGGCCGCCCCCGCCAACGCTGTTCGCGGGCGTCCGCGCAACGGCGTGCGCGACCTCTCGGCTGTCGGCGTCGAGAAGCGTGACGAGCGTGTAGCGCGTGCCGTCAGGGTCGGTCGGGAGGTCGACGGCCCGCGCTCGGGTAGCGCGGACGGCGTCCGTTCCGCCGGTTCGCGCGAGCCGTGCCGCGACCGAGTCGCGCTCGGCGGCAGTCGGCGCGGCGAACAGAGCGTCGAGGTTCACGCCAGCGACGATGTCGGGCGGATCGGCGCAGTCGGCGCGGTCGGGACACTCGACGTACGGCGGCTCCTGGGTATCGCACGCGGCGAGAGCGAGGAGGGAGAGGGCAGCGAGGGCGAGGCGCACAGGTGTCGGGGGAGGAGAGAAATGCAACGCGCGGACCGCAGCGAGTGCCACGGTCCGCGCTCGGAACGAATCAACCCGGGGGCGTCAGTACGCCATGACGCTCGTCGCGGTCGGGTTGGTGACGTAGCGTGCAAGCCACTGCTCGGTCCGCGGCAGGCGCTCGGGCATCGCCGTCG
>DASVSE010000293.1:0-4010 GCA_036388235.1 Rubricoccaceae bacterium
GCCGGCCCGGACCCGAACGCGTCGGTCAGCCCGTCGACCGCAGCCGGGAGCACGACCCGCCGCGTCTCGGCCGACGGGTTCACGACGACGACGGCGCGGGCGTCGCCGAGCGTCCGCGTGTACGCGATGGCCCCGTCGACGCCGAGCGGCTCGGTCCGGCCCGAGACGAGGACGGGGTGCGCGGCGCGGAGGGCGGCCCAGCGGGCGATGTCGGGGCGCAGGTTCGGGCCGCCAAAGTCGACCGTCTCGTCTTCGAAGAGGTTCATCCGCTGCGGAGCCGCCGCCTCCTGCCCGTTGTAGATCAGGAGGGTCCCGCCGAGTCCGTAGGCGGCAGCCATCGCGGCGCGCATCCCGTCGGGCCCGCGCCAGAGGTCGACGGCGGCGCGGTCCCACGAGGTCTCATCGTGGTTGGTGATAAAGTGCATCGGGGCGGCCGTCGGCGGGGCGTCCTGCTCGGCGAGGGCGGCGGCGACGAAGCCCGCGCCGTCGCCACTCGTCCAGGCGGCTTTGAGGGCGTTGTAGGTCGGCCACGAGTAGGAGGCGTCGAAGCCCGTACGGCCCAGCCACGCGTCCTCGCCCTCGGCGAGCAGGAAGATGCCGGGCTTGAGCGTGCGGAGGGCCGGAAGCGTCGTCGCCCAGAACGCCTCGGGGACCATTCCGGCAACGTCACAGCGGAAGCCGTCGACGTCGGCCTCGCGGAGCCAGAAGGCCATCTCGGCCGTCATCGCCTCGGCGAGGCCGGAGGCGCCGTAGTCGAGGTCGGCCGTGTCGATCCAGTCGGTCCCGGACGGCGGGACGGGGCGCGTGCCGTCGGCGCCGGCCGTGTACCACTCGGGGTGCTCCGTCACCCATGCGTGGTCCGGGGCGGTGTGGTTGGCGACCCAGTCGAGGATCACGCGCAGGCCGCGGGCGTGGGCGGCGTCGACGAAGGCGCGGAAGTCGTCCATCGTGCCGAGGCGCGGGTCGACAGCGGTGTAGTCGCGGACCGCGTAGGGCGAGCCCAGCCGGCCCTTGCGGTTGAGTTCGCCGTTGGGCTGGATGGGCATAAGCCACACGACGTCGACGCCGAGCGCAGCGACCGAGTCCAGGCGGGCGGTCGCGGCGCGGAGGGTGCCCGCGGGGGTGAAGCTGCGGACGAAAACCTCATAGACGACGGGCGGCCCGGCCGTGGCGGCGGGCGTCCCGTCGGCAGGCGGGCGAACAGAGCAGCCGGCGAGGGCGGAACTGCCGAGCACGGCGGCGAGAGCGAAGAACGCGAGGCGGGGCATGGCGGCGGGGTGCGGGCCGGCCAATCTAGCGGGGGCGCTCCTGGGTGCACCAAGGCTCATGTTCTCTGTCCGCGAGGTAAGGTCCGCGTGGGCTTAGCGCACCACGACGAGGGGCCGTGAGGCGGCCTCGCCGCCGGCGACGACGCGCACGACGTAGGCGCCTGGGGCGAGGTGGCCGACGGGAAGGGCGAGCGTGTGCGTCTCAGCACCGGCACTGGGGGCGACCTGGGCGACGCGGCGGCCGAGCGCATCGAGGATCTCGACCGTCACCGGCCCCGCGGCGTGCGTGACGGTGACCATGGCGGTGCCGCGCGCGGGGTTGGGCGCGACGCTCAGCGCGAGCACCTCGGCTGGGCTAGCTACGGGCTCCGAGGCGACGGGGGCAGGCGTGTACAGCACCACGTTGGGCGACGCGACGCCGCCGGCACGCTGGAAGCGCCCGCCGACCAGCAGGTCGCCGTTCGGGTCCCGGGCGATGCCGAAAACGTAGCCGCCGAACGGGGTGAAGGGGCCGGCGGAGGTCCACGCCGTGCCATCCCACCGTGCGAGCGCCTCGTAGGCGCCGCCGACGTACAGCCCGCCGTCGGCGGTTGGGAGCAGAGAGTACACCTCTCCCGGAACACCGGCGGACCCGCCGACCTCGAACCATGCCGTGCCGTCCCACCGGGCGAGGTTGCGGAGCGGGACGCCGTTCATGGTCTCGAAGTATCCCCCGGCATAGAGGTCGCCGTTCGGGGCAAAGGCCAGGGCGTTCACGGGGACCTCGGAGCCCGGCGTGACGGCGCCGATGACTGTCCACGATGTCCCGTCCCACCGCGCGACCGACGCCGACGGGTCTGTCGCCGTGCGCCGGATGAACTCGCCGCCGGCGTAGAGCCGGCCGTCCGGCCCGACGGCGAGGCTCCACACGTTCCCGAGCAGCCCGGCGCCGACCGGCTCCCACGCCGTGCCGTTCCAGCGCCTGATTCCCTGCCCATTGTCGTACCTCCGCCCGCCGATATAGACGAGCCCGTCCACCCCGACGGTGATGGAGTAGAGTTCGTTGAGGCCGGTCGGGAGGCCAGAGCCGACGGGGCTCCACGCCGTGCCGTCCCACCGGAGCACCCGGTTATCGGTCGTGCCGACGTACAGCGTGCCGTCGGGGGCCGTGTCCATCGCGTAGACGCTCGCCCCTGGACCGTTGCCGAGAGGCGTCCACGTCGTCCCGTCCCACCGCGCTGCGCCGCGCACGACCACGCCGGCAACCGTCGAGAGATAGCCGCCGACGTAGACGGTCCCGTCTGGACCGGCCGCGACGGCGTTGATGGTCCCGGTGGTGTTGCCGAATCCCTCCCAGGCCGCGCCGTCCCACCGCGCGACGGCATTGGCCGCCGTGTCGCCAGCGAGGGAGAACACGCCGGCGACCGTGAGCCGGCCGTCGGGTCCGACGGCGACTGCGGCGAGGCGGCCGTCCGTCCCTTCGCCGACCGGCTGCCACGACACGCCGTCCCATACAGCGACGCCACCGGCGGCGACGCCGCCCGCAGTCCGAAAGTCACCTCCAGCCACAAGGCGTCCGTCGGGCAGGGTTGCGAGGGCGTACACGTAGCCGTCGATGCCGCTCCCGAGCGGTCTCCACGCCGCGCCGTTCCACCGCGCGACGCCGTTGGCGGCGACGCCGTTGATCAGCGTGAAAAGGCCTCCGGCGACGAGCGATCCATCTGGGGCAATGAGCAGGCTTTGAACCGAATCGTTGGTCGTCCCTGCTCCGAGGGTGCTCCACGTCGTGCCGTCCCATCGGGCACCGGCAACGCGTGCACCGCCCAGCCGGAGAGAGCCGCTGGCGTACACGGTCCCGTCGGGCCCGACGGCGAGCGCGAGCGCGCGGCCCGTCAGCGGGCCACCCTCGCCGAGGATCTGCCACGCGGTGCCCGTCCACCGGCCGACGCCCGTCATGCGTGTCCCCGCCGCCGTCAGGAAGCTACCGCCGGCATAGAGGCTGCCGTCGGGGCCGATGGCGAGCGCCTCGACGGTTTGCACGAGCGTGTCCACAGCCGCGTCGCCCACCGACTGCCACGCGACGCCGTCCCACCGCGCGACGCCGTGGATGGTGGCGCCGCCAGCCGTCTTGAAGCTGCCACCGGCGTAGAGGCTCCCGTCCGGGCCGGTTACGAGGTCGCTCACGACCGTGAAAGGGCTTGTCTGCCCGAGCCCGCTGCCGAGCGCCCGCCAGGCCGTCCCGTCCCACCGCGCGACGTTGGCCGCTGGCCGCCCGCCAGCGCTTGAGAACGAGCCCCCGACCGTGAACGTGCCATCGGGACCGAGCGCGAGCGCTTCGACGCGGCCTCCGATGGAGGGGCCATCGGGACTCGTGCTAATGTCGGTGAACACGCCGCCCGCGCCAGCAAGCGCGGCGGGCGCGGCCATCGGCGCACTCGAACGCCGACGCGTGCCGTCACGGCCCGGACTCTCTCTCTGCGGCGCGTCTGTCGACTCACGGGGCGTCGGGAGGTCCTGTGCCGAAACAGGCAGCGTCAGCAGGGCGGCGAGCAGCAGAACGGGTGTCGAAAGGCGCATCAAGACTGCAGCGGATGATCGGGCCAACATAGAGCGCCGCCACCGACGCCCGATGTGCAGACAGGGCACTTCGACGGCCCCGAGGCCGGCGGCGTCAGAGGCCGAAGCCGAGGCCGACGTGGATGCGGCCGCGCGAGGCGGGCAGGTCCGGGCGGAGCGCGTACGTGAGCGTGACGAGGCCGAGGC
>DASVSE010000294.1:0-1908 GCA_036388235.1 Rubricoccaceae bacterium
GGACGCCGACGATCTCGCCGGCCGCGTCGCGGTCGACGCCCGTGCAGCGGACGACGGGCCCGTGGCGCAGGCGCACCTCCGTCCCGGGCGCGAGGCGCTTCCAGCCTTTCGGCGGCGTCTCGGCAAAGTCGTCGCGCTCGATCCACAGGTCGCGGCCGAGCGTGAGCGGGCGCGTGAGCGGCGCGCCGGGGGGCGGCGTGACGTCGTGCGGCCAGAGCGGGGCGTCGAGACTGAGCGGCGCGTCGAGCCCGTCCAGCGTCAGCCGCAGCGGGTTGGCGACGGCCAGGAGCCGCGGCGCGAGTGCGTTGAGGTCGTCGCGAACGATGTGGTCGTAGAAGGCCACGTCCACGCGCCCGTCGACCGTCGAGACGCCGGTCTCGTCGCAGAAGCGCCGCAGCGCCTCGGGGCGGATGCCGCGGCGGCGCTGCGCGGCAATCGTCGGCATACGCGGGTCGTCCCAGCCCGCGACGTGGCCCTCGTTCACGAGCCGGAGCAGCTTGCGCTTGCTCATGACCGTGTAGTCGAGGTTGAAGCGGGCGAACTCGTGCTGGTGGTTCCGGGGCTCCTCGAAGCCGAGCGCGTCGAGGTACCAGTCGTAGAGCGGGCGGTTGACGTCGAACTCGAGCGTGCAGACCGAGTGGGTGATCCGCTCGATGGCGTCGGACTGGCCGTGGGCCCAGTCGTAGAACGGGTAGATCGTCCAGGCGTCGCCGCGGCGGTAGTGGTGCGCGTCGCGGCGGATGCGGTACATCAGCGGGTCGCGCAGCTTCATGTTCGGGTGCGCCATCGCGCCGTGCTCCGTGTCGATGCGCGCCCTCAGGACGTGCGCGCCGTCGGGGTGCTCGCCGCGGCGCATCTCGCCGAAGAGGCGCAGGTTCTCCTCGACGGACCGGTCGCGGAACGGGCTCGCCTCGCCCGCCTGCGTCACCGTTCCGCGACGCGCACGAATCTGCTCCTCGGACTCCGAGTCCACAAACGCCAGCCCCCGCTCGATCAGCTGGACGGCCCAGTCGTAGAGCTGCTCGAAGTAGTCCGATGTGTAGCGGGTCTCGGACGGCTCGAAGCCCAGCCAGCGGACGGCGTCGGCGAGGGCCGCGGCGTACTCGGCGGACTCGGTCTCGGGGTTCGTGTCGTCGTAGCGGAGCGTGCACGTGCCGCCAAAGTCCTGGGCGAGGCCGAAGTTGAGGCAGATCGTCTTGGCGTGCCCGAGGTGCGGGTAGCCGTTGGGCTCGGGCGGGAAGCGCGTCGCGACGCGCCCGCCGTACGTGCCGGCAGCAACGTCGGCAGCGACGCGGTCACGGAGAAAGTTCGAGGGAGCGTCCACGGCGGCAGAGGGGGAGAGGCACGGCGACGATACCACGAGCGGCCGGGTCTGGCCCGCCGGGCGTGTGGAAAGGCTCGGGAATCGTAGTCTCCCGGCCTCCTGCCGCACCCCATGTCCGCCCGTCTCCCCGCCCCGCCCGCCGGCCCCGACCCGTTCGCGTCGGGCCTCCCCGTCCTCGACGGAGTCCCACGTCCCGGGCAGACGCCCCATGTCCGCCTACGCCCGCCGCGGCTCGACGACGCCGACGACCTCTTCGCCGTGTTCTCCGACCTGGAGACGCTGCGGTACTGGAGCCACGAGCCGCTGACGGAGATCGCTCAGGCCCACCACTACATCGCCGGTGCCGAGCGCCTGCTGGCCGAGCGGACGCTTTTCCAGTGGGCGGTCGCCGAATCGGAGACGGACCGCTTGGTCGGGACCGTGACGCTGCTGGCGTGGGACCGCGCGCACCGCCGGGCCGAAATCGGGTTCATCCTCCACCGCGGCGTCTGGGGCCGCGGGCTCGCCTCCGAGGCCGTCCGCGCCGCGCTCGCTTTCGCGTTCGGGCCGATGGGCCTGCACCGCGTCGAGGCCGACGTGGACCC
>DASVSE010000295.1:0-2953 GCA_036388235.1 Rubricoccaceae bacterium
ACCCTCGTCAAGGATGTCATCTCGGGCTTCTTCCTGCTGTTCGACAACTCGGTCGGCTCGGGCGACCTCATCACGTTCAACGGCCGCGAGGGGACCGTCGAGTACGTCGGGCTGCGGCTCATCAAGGTCCGGGCGTTCGACGGGGAGCTCATCATGATTCCGGCCGGCGAGATGCGCGTCTTCGGCAACAGGTCGCTCGGCTTCGCCCGCGCGATCGTGACGGTCGGGCTGAGCTACGGGCAGGACGCGGCCGAGGCGCTCGGCGTGCTCGGCGAGGTCGCCGAGGAGTGGGCCGAGACCGAGGCAGGCCGCGCGGCCCTGCTCGGTGAGGCCCCCGAGGTGCAGGGCGTGCTCGCCTTCGGCGAATCGTCTGTCGATGCCCGGATCATCGCAAAGGTGCGCCCCGGCGAGCAGTTCGAGGCCGAGCGGGCGCTGCGGCGGCTCGTCAAGGAGCGCTTCGACGCGCGTGGCATCGAGATTCCGTTCCCGACGCGCACCATCACCGTCCGCACCGAGTCCGGCGCGCCCATTCCGGCGGCCATCCCGCTGCCGCCTCCAGTGCCGGTCCACTCCGCGGCGCCTCCACCGTCACCGGCGCCGTAGCACCCGGCTGGTCGCCTCAGTCGTGGACGGCGACCGACGGGTTCTCGTCCGACGGGTCGAGCGCGATGGCGTCGGTCACGGCCGGCAGGTGCGGGTCCGTGACCGGCGCGCCGTCGAGGTTGAACGTGCCCTTCGGGTTGTTGTCGGCGTCTACGAGAACGACGCGGGGACGGTGCGTCTTCGCCTCCTCGGGCGTCATGTCGGCGTACGTGATGACGATGATCTCGTCGCCGGGCGCGACGAGGCGCGCCGCCGGGCCGTTCATGCAGACCGTCCGGCTGCCCGCGACGGCCGGGATCGTGTACGTCTCCAGCCGCGCGCCGTTGTTGACGTTGACGACCTGAACCTTCTCGTAGGCGAGGATGCCCGCGAGGTCCATCAGCTCCTGGTCCAGCGTGATCGAGCCCTCGTAGTACAGGTCGGCCTCGGTGACGCGCAAGCGGTGCAGCTTGCCCTTGAACATCGTGACGGTCATAGTCGGAGGCCGGGGCGTGGTCTCAGGACCGGTCCCCGATGGCGAGCGTGGCGTTGTCGATGAGGCGCGTCGTGCCCACAAAGGCGGCGACGGCGGCAAGGTACCGGCCGCCGGACGGCCTGCCCTCCGCCAGAGTTTCAACGGGCTGAAGCGTGGCGGCGTCGACGAGCTCGGCGTACTGCAGGCGTACCGCCGGCGCCCGCGCAATCTCGGCCTGCATCGCAGCGACGAGCCGGACGGCGTCGCGCTCGCCCCCGGCGACGGCTGCCTCGGCAGCTCGGATGGCCCGCGAGAGCACGAGTGCGTCCCGGCGCTCGGCACCAGAGAGGTACACGTTCCGCGACGACAGCGCGAGGCCGTCCGCCTCGCGGACGATGGCGTGGCCGACCACGTCGATCCCGAAGCCAATCTCGGACGCCATGCGGCGCAGGATGGCGAGCTGCTGCGCGTCCTTCTCGCCGAAAATGGCGACGTGAGGCCGGCAGGCGAGAAAGAGCTTCGCCACGACGGTCGTGACGCCCGCAAAGTGGCCCGGCCGGGCGGCCCCGCAGAGGTAGCGGTCTAAGTCCCGGACCGCGACGGTCGTGAACGGCGGCAGCCCGAACGGGTACATCTCGGGCCCTGACGGTGCAAAGACGGCGTCGACCGTCCCTTCGCCTAGACCGTCGAGCGCGGCGGTGTCTGCACCCAGCGTCCGGGGATACGCCTCGAAGTCCTCGCCGGGGGCGAACTGCGTCGGGTTGACGAAGACCGACACGGTGACGTGGCCCTCGGGGCCCACGCGGCGGCGGGCGTCCCGGACGAGCGCGAGGTGCCCGGCGTGGAGCGCGCCCATCGTGGGCACGAGCGCGAGACGGCGGCCCGCGGACCGCGCCGCGTCGGCCTCGGCCTGCATCGCGGCGACGGTAGAGATCGTGGAAATCAGAACGGCGGGGGTTCGGTGAGCGTCCGCCCCAGCACCGCGCCGCGACGGCCACGGGACGCCGCGGCGCCGGAAGGTCCCGAGAGATCGGCCCCGGCGCAAACCGTTCGGCCCGCGCGCACGTGGATCCCCCGGGAAACCCGGCCGGCGCCGTGGCGGTCCCGCCGCGGGTGCCGACCTTCGGGTGCCGGGCCGTTCTGAGAACGCCCCGTCGGCACTCACCCCACCCGAGCGCCGCGCCTCCCTTTCCACCGCCCTCTCCCATGTCCGACTTCCGCACCGAAACCGACTCGCTCGGGCCTGTCCGTGTCCCGGCCAGCGCTCTTTACGGCGCTCAGACGCAGCGCGCCCACGACAACTTCCCCATTTCGGGCATCCGCTTCCCGCGGCGCTTCGTCGGCGCGCTCGGGCTCGTCAAGGGCGCTGCGGCGCAAGCCAACGCGGACCTCGGCATCCTCTCCGCCGAGACGGCGCAGGCCATCGCGACCGCCTGCGAGGCCGTCGCTCGGGGCGACCACGACGACCAGTTCGTGCTGGACATTTTCCAGACGGGCTCGGGCACGAGCACGAACATGAACGCCAACGAGGTCATCGCGAGCCTCGCCAGCCGCACGCTCGGGGCGGACCACAGCGTCCACGCCAACGACGACGTCAACGCGAGCCAATCCTCCAACGACGTCATCCCGACGGCGATGCACGTCGCGGCACGCCTGGCACTCCTCGAAGACCTGCTTCCCGCGCTCGGCCGCTTTGCCGGCTCGCTCGAGGCCAAGGCCGACGAGTTCGACGACGTCGTCAAGTCGGGCCGGACGCACCTCATGGACGCGACGCCGGTCACGCTCGGGCAGGAATTCGGCGGGTACGCGGCCCAGATCCACCGCAGCATCACGCGCATCGAGGCGGCCGCCGAGGACCTCAAAGAGCTCGCGCTCGGCGGGACGGCCGTCGGGACC
>DASVSE010000296.1:0-5654 GCA_036388235.1 Rubricoccaceae bacterium
ACCGGCCCGCTGCCCCGGCCGGTCCCACGAGTGGGCCGGCCGGGGCAGCGGGGGTCGGGCAAAAGAGGGGACCCGAAAGAAAGGCAGTCAGACGAGAAAATCAGAGGGGAGGCGCGCCTGAGAAGGGCAGAAAGGCACGCGCCGAGACGGGACGCCACACAGACGTCGGGTTCTACACTTAGAACATCATGAGGCTGACAACGGCGGCCGACAGGAGCCCAAGACGGACGAAAACCGAAGTCGGGTTGAGACGGGCGGCGGAGAGAGCACTCATGGTCGTCGGTGTGGTGAGACGTACCGGAGCTCTTGCACGCACCGTGCCACCGGGCCGCGTCTGCCGTTTTGCATGACGTTCACCGGCCGTCCTCCGAGGGTTCACGACGCCCCTCTCAGGATTCCCCTTACGAAGCCTGCCGTTCCGTCGGAACTCTGGCGAAAGCCCTGACAGGGGTTCAGACGGACTGTCCTGCCGTTTCGGCGCTTCGGTGGGCTGCCCGCAGGACATACTTGCCGACCAGGTCGAACTCCAGATTGACTCGTTGCCCTGCTGCCCAGTTGCCCGCCGTCGTTTTGTCCCACGTGTGTGGAATGAGGGCCAGCGTGAACGTCGGCGTACGGTCCTGTGGACGGTCGTCGAGGCGGGCAACCGTCAGTGAGATTCCGTCGACGCAGATGCTGCCGCGGGGAATGAGCAGGTCGGCGTGCTCCGGCGGGTACGCAACGGTGACGAGGTGCGAGTCGGCGAGACGCTCAACCGAGACGATTTCGCCGGTCGTGTCCACATGGCCCTGGACGAGGTGCCCGTCGAGGCGCCCGCCGAGGCGGACAGCACGCTCGACGTTGACGCCGTCTCCCGTCGTAAATCGGCCGAGTGTCGTCTTGGAGAGCGTCTCCTCGACGGCGATGGCCTCGAACGCCTCAGCGTCGTGGGCGACGACCGTCAGGCACACCCCGGCCACGGCCACGCTCTCGTCGACGGCAAGCTCGGCCGCGAATGTGCATGCGAGGCGCAGCCGGCGCCCGCCGGCGAGCGGTTCAACAGCCGCAACACGGGCGACCTCTTCGACGATTCCAGTGAACATCGGTTAGCGGGGAGGGCCGAGCAGATCGGCGACAGCGGTGCGGAGGTGCGCCTCGGCGTCAGGGTCGTCGTCGTGGACGGCCGTGAACCGGACGGCTCCGTCAGGGCCGATGAGGTAGTAGGTCGGAAAGGCGCGAACGAGATAGGCCTCGACGACGGATTCGGGCGCCCGAACGATCGGGTACGTTGCGCCCCGCTGCCGAGCGAACGCCGTCGGATCGGCGTCTGCGTCCTCGTACGCGGCGAGGCCGAGCACGACGAGGTCGGGATATGCGCGGTGCAGCGCCTGGAGTCCGGGAAGCGCCTGAACGCACGGTCCACACCACGTGCCCCAGAAGTCGAGGAGGACGACCTGTCCGGCGTACGCGTCGAGGCGGACCGGTGTGCCGTCGTCGGCCGCGAGGCTGAAGGGCGGCGCGGGCGCCCCAACGGCGACGAGCGGCGCGCCCGACTGGTCATACGGGACGGCCGAGTAGCCGGGCGGCGTGTCGGGTGCGAACACCGAGGCATCGGGCGCATCGACGGCGCGGATGTCCGAGAACGTCATCTCGATCCGGGACCCCGATGCGGCCTGCGAGATCGTGATCTGCGACGGCAGGGCGAGCGCGTCGTCGTAGCACACGCCGATATCCACGGCTGGCGCGCCGGGCGCGGCCATCGCGTAGGTCACCCGGCGGCACGGCCGGCCGCCGACGTCGACGTTGGGGCCTAGGCTAACCTTGTTGGCCTGATTCTCGATGTGGGCGAGCCGGAGCCCGAACGTCGGGTGGAACGAGGCGAGCCCGAAGACGCCCTCCTCTGCCTTTTCGCCCGTCGAGTCCACATAGACGCGGTGCGTGCGTGGGAAGACGACGCGGAAGACGGCGCCGTCCCATGCCGCGGTCTCGTCTGGCGTCTCGATGCGGGCGCGCGTGAACCCGCCGGGTGCAGCCGTCACGACGTTCGCCTCGGTCGTCCACGACGTGTCGGCGTCGGTGTAGCGGAGCGTGAGGCCGTAGGAGAAGCCCGGCGTGTCGAGAACGGCCTGATAGGCCCTCTCTCGGAGATCTTCCGCGGCACCCTGGGCGCAGGCTGTCGTGGCAGCCAGAGCGAGCGCGGACAGGACGAGCGAGCGGATCATCGAGGCGGGTAGCAGGACGACCGGAGGATAACGTGCCTACGCACGCCACGCGGAGAGGAGCGCGTCGGGGCCGACAGACTCCCAACTCGAATCCCCGAATGCCAGTGCGTCGGCCATCGCGGTGACGCCGAGGGCCCGCACGGCCGGCGTTCCAGCCCCGACGAGTTTGGGCGCGACGAACCACCGCAGGCGGTCCGCAAGGCGCGCGCGCAGGAGGGCGGTCGCGAGGCCCGGCCCGGCTTCGACGAGAACGGACTGCACGAGGCGGCGGCCGTCCGGGAGGGGCGTCCCGGCCGAGTCGGTCCCCGCCCCGAGGCGGTCGAGCAGGGCGGCCATGTCGAGGTGGCCCTCCGTCTCGGGGACCGTCCAGACCTGGCCGCCGGCAGTCGCTAGCGCCTCGGCGTAGGCCGGCTCGGCTCCCGGCGCCGTCACGGCAAGCGTGCGACCGGCGTGGGTGTCCGTGAACAGGCGGAGACCCGCCGGGAGCGCGCCTGTCCGGTCGAGGACGATCCGGAGCGGGCCGCGCGCGCCCGGGGCGAGGGCCGCGTCGCGGACCGTCAGCTCGGGATCGTCCGCAAGGGCGGTCCCGGCTCCGACGAGGACGGCATCCGCCTCGGCCCGCCACGCGTGGACGCGCGCCCGGGCCTCGGGTCCGGTTATCCACCGGCTGTCCCCGGTGTGCGTTGCGACCTGCCCGTCGAGCGTCGCCGCCACTTTGAGCGTCACGAGCGGGCGGCCCGTCGCGGTGTGGGTGAGAAAGGCGGCGTTGAGCGCGCGCGCTTCGGCCTCGTGCAGGCCGACCTCGACCGGGATTCCGGCGGCGCGCAGGCGCGCGATGCCCTGCCCGGCGACGGCCGGAAACGGGTCCTCGTGCGCCACGACGACACGCGCGATGCGCCGCTCGACGAGCAGGTCCGCGCACGGCGGCGTGCGGCCCCAGTGGCTGCACGGCTCCAACGTCACGACGGCCGTCGCCTCGTCGAGGCGCGCGCCGAAGCCCCGCGCGTCGGCATCGCGGACGGCCCAGACCTCGGCGTGCGGCCCGCCCCAGCGACCGTGCCAACCCTCGCCCCAGACCGCGCCGTCGGGCCCGAGCAGGACGGCCCCGACGAGCGGGTTCGGCGAGACGGCCCCGGCCCCGCGGGCGGCAAGCGCAAGCGCGCGGCGCATGGCGTCGTCGTCGGCCATCACAGTTCTTCGGTCCCGACCGGAAGGGCGCCCGCGAGGGGCCCGCTCAGCGCCCACTGCTCGAAGTAGAACTTGGACTCGCCGCGAACGTGCGGCACGACGAACCGCCGCACGCCAGCCGGCGGGAGACTGGCCCGGAACGCAGCGACGAGGCCTGTCCGTAGCGGGCTCCGGGCGACGACCGCCCAGTCGTGCCCGTCGTGGGCGGGCTGGGGCGTGAAAACGGCTACAGACGCGTCGGCGAGCAGGAGCGTCCGGAGCGCATCGGCGGCGTGTGCGGCGTCGCCGAAGACGACCGTCGCGAGAATGTCAGCCGGGATGGGCCCGGGGCCGAGGGCGAGCAGGGCCGTGCCGGTCGGGTCGGCGAGGGCGGCGCGCGCTTCACGCGGCCCAATGCCCGAGGCGCGTCCGCCCGTCGTCAAGACTGTCCACGTGCGGTCCGCGGCCCACGCGAGAAGCGGCTTGACGAACGCCTCGGGAGCACCGATCGCCGTCAGGCCGATGCGGTGCGGAGCGTCCGGCGTGGCTGCGAGCGCGGTCCCGGCGAGGTACGCGCGGGCGAACGGCGAGGCTGGCTGGCGCAGACGGGCGAGAAACGCCTCGGCCGAGGCGTCGGACGGGGCGGGCGTATCGCCGTTGCCCGCCCCGGGTGGGGCGCCGCCGCCGAGCGCGGCCGGATCTTCGACGAACACTTTGACGACGTCCATAGGGCATCTATCGCGCCCGGCGTCGCGGCGTTCCGCGCGTCCCTTCCGCGGTCGGAGCGGGAGCCCACTTGAGCCCTCCGTCGTAGGCCCGACTCTCGATGCTCTCGGCGCGCGCTCCATGAAGGCCCTCTCGTCCGCATTCACCTGGGTCGCCGTCGCGGCCATCGTGCTCGTCGCGCTGCCCGTGCTGGCCGTCGTGCGGCTGTTCGACCGCGACCCGGCGCGCTACGCGACTGGGCGCGCGTTCCGGTGGCTCGGCAGCCAGACGACGCGCGTCAATCCGGCGTGGACGGTTCACATCACGGGCGACATCCCGGCCGACCCGCGGCGCCCGTTCGTCGTCGTGAGCAACCACCAGTCCAATGCCGACATCCCGGTCGTGTCGCGCCTGCCGTGGGAGATGAAGTGGGTCGCCAAGCGCGAGCTGTTCGACGTACCGCTGCTCGGGTGGGAGATGCGCCTTGCCGGCGACATCCCGGTCGACCGGCGCGATCCCGACAGCCGGGCCAAGGTGCTCGTTCGGGCACGGGCGGCGCTGGCCCGGCGCTGCTCGGTCATGTTTTTCGCCGAGGGCACGCGCAGCCGCGACGGCCGCGTCCGGGCGTTCCAGGACGGCGCGTTCCGCCTCGCGATCGAGACCCAGACGCCAGTTCTCCCACTCGCCCTCGACGGAACGATGAACGCGCTCCCGACGCAGGGGTGGCTTTTCGGACGCGCGACCTGCCGCATTCACGTCTTCGCTCCCATCGAGACAGCCGGTCTGACCATGTCCGACGTGCCTGCCCTTCGCGAACGCGTCCGCCGTACGATCGTGGATCAGGTCGCCGCGTGGCGCGGTGTGCCGGCCGCGGAGGTAGATGGGCAGGCCGACGTGCTTGCCCGCGCCTAGGGTCAGCCGCGCGTCCGGCGGTCGAAGAGAAGTCGAAGAGCGCACCGCTGGCGACCCGGTGTATGGACGTGGCGAGCACACGCCGTACCTTCGCCCTCCCGCTGCGGTCCGCCGCGCCGGATACTGCCCGATAGCTCAATTGGCAGAGCGCCAGTTTCTGGATCTGGAGGTTCAAGGTTCGATTCCTTGTCGGGCAACCCGCACCGGCGGTCTCCTTCGCGGAGGCCGCCGGTTTGCGTTTTCGGACGAGGCGGCGGCCCGGATCCCGCAGGCTGGCCCGGCGTGTGACGCCGTCTCCTCGCCAGTGCCCCGATGTCTTTTCTGCCACGCGCTCTGCTGGCCGGCTTCACGGGTGCAGCCGTGCTCACGGCCGTTCACCAGACGGCCCGCTTGGTCACTGCGGACGCGCCGCGGATGGACGTGCTCGGGATGCGGGCGCTCGCCCGCGTGTTCCGCGCCGCGAACACGGCTCCACCGCCACACGACACGCTCTACGCCCAGACATTCGCCGGCGACATCGCGGCGAACACGCTGTATTACGCCCTTGTCGGGGCGGCGCCGGGGCACGAGTGGACGCTCGGACTGGGCCTTGGCCTCGCGGCGGGCGTCGGGGCGGTCGTGCTGCCATCCCACCTCGGGCTCGGAGCGGCGCCGAGCGCGCGAACGCAG
>DASVSE010000297.1:0-1848 GCA_036388235.1 Rubricoccaceae bacterium
GTTCGCGCTCGGCGCCGCCCTCCCCCTCATCACGGCCTATCTCACGCCGCCGGCTCAGGTCGGCACAAGCGTCGCGGTGGCGACGCTTGCCACGCTGCTCGCCCTCGGCGCGCTCGCTGCCCGAGTCGGCGGGGCGTCACCCGTGCGCGGCGCGCTCCGCGTCGCCGGTTGGGGTGCGGTTGCGATGGCCGTAACGGCCGCCGTCGGCGCGCTCGTCGGGGTCGCCGTATAGCGGCTACAGGATCAGCATGCAGTCGCCGTACGAGTAGAACCGGTAGCCCGAGGCGACGGCGTGGCGGTAGGCGGACATCGTTGCCTCGCGGCCGGCAAAGGCTGCGACGAGCACGAGCAGGCTGGACTTTGGCAGGTGGAAGTTGGTCAGCAGGGCATCGACGGCCCGGAAGTGGTAGCCCGGCGTGACCGTCAGGCCGGTCGGGCCCCGGAACGCGTCGACGTGGCCCGTCGCGGCGGCGGCCGATTCGAGCGCCCGCGTCGTCGTCGTCCCAACGGCGAGGACGCGCCCGCCGCGGGCCCGCGCCTGCACAACGGCCTCGGCCACAGACTCGCCGACCTCGACGGTCTCCTCGGCGACCGTGTGCTCGCGCAGATCGGCGGCGTGAACCGGCTCGAAGGTCCCGTAGCCGACGTGGAGCGTCACGCTCGTGTGGGCCGCTCCGGCCGCGGCGAGGCGCGCGAGGGTGTCGGACGTGAAGTGCAGCCCGGCCGTCGGGGCGGCGACGGCGCCGCGCTCGCGCGCAAACACCGTCTGGTACCGCTCGCGGTCGGCGGCGTCCGGCCGCTCGCGGGCGACGTACGGCGGGAGCGGCATCTGGCCGGCCGCATCGAGGGCGGCCGTCTCGTCTGCCTCGCTCGCGAACGGCTCGCCGCCGCGCGTAACGCGCACGCGCCGGTGGCCCGTCGCCTCATCGACGGCCTCGATCGTCGCCACGAGCCCGCCGTCGAGCGCGACGTGGGCGCCTGCACGGAGCTTGCGGCCGGGACGCGCGAGGCAGTCCCACAGGCCGAGCCCGATGCGACGGACGAGAAACAGCTCGGCCTTCCCCCCTCCGCCCCGCGCCCCGACGAGGCGTGCGGGCACGACGCGCGTGTCGTTGGTCACGACGAGGTCGTGCGGCCGGACGAGCGCGGGCAGGTCGGCAAACACGCGGTCCTCGATGCGCCCCGTCGCGCGGTCGAGGACGAGCATCCGGGCGCCGTCGCGGCGCTCGGGCGGGCGTTGCGCGATAAGGTCCGCCGGAAGCGAAAAGTCGTAGGCGTCGAGGTCGTAGTCGGTCATCGCGGGACGGCGGGCGGGCTGACAAGATCGGCCCGCCCGCCTCCGTCCGTGGGCTTGCCGCCTGCTCAGCTCAGGCTCTGAGCGCGGCGGCGGGCCGCGGCAAAGCCGGCATCGTCCGTCCGGAGGCCGGCTCGCGAAACGCCCCGGGCGGCGGCGCGGACGTTCTGCACGCGCTCGGCCGAGAGCGGGTGCGTCCGGAACAGGGCGACACCGCCGCTGCCTTCGCCACGCGCCAGCTGCTCCAGAAGCCGGGCGAGGCCTTCGGGGTCGTAGCCGGCCGAGGCCATGTAGCGCACGCCCAAGTCGTCGGCCTCGCGCTCGGCGCCCCGCGAGAACCGCGCGACGGTTCCCTGAGCGGCAATCTGGGCCGCTATGGTGGCCACAGCGTTGGGCGACTGCCCGAGAACGGCCCCGGCGACGGTGTTGAGTTCGTTCGCTCGCGAGAGCTGCTGCGTCCCGTGGCGCGCCGTCCCGTGCGCAACCTCGTGGGCCATCGCCCCGACGAGTTCGGATGCGCTGTTGGCCTGCGCGATCAGGCCCGTGTGGACATA
>DASVSE010000298.1:0-6948 GCA_036388235.1 Rubricoccaceae bacterium
ACTGCTCGTCGTGGCTCTCCATGTACGTCACCTGTCCGCTCAGCGGGTAGTTGTTGAACGGCGGGTAGGCGCGGCCGAAGTCCGTTCCGCTGCCGAGGTAGCCCATCGCTGCCTCGTTGTAGGCGTTGTTCATGTTGCTCCAGAGCATCATGCCCGGCCGGCCGGCGGCGCGGCCGTGGCTGGCGAGGACGCGCTCCTCGGAGGCCTCGGCAAAGTGCTCAAGGATGACGTACGCGTTCGGGTCCACGGTCCAGAGCGCGTCCGCCATGCGCGTCAAGATGTCGATGCGCTGCTGGTTGTAGGTCGCGAAGTTGGCGTCCGTGCACGGGCCGCCGCCGCACGTCTGGACGAAGCCCTTCGAGAGGTCGTAGCGGAAGCCGTCGACGCGGTACTCGCGCAGCCACCACGCATTGGCGGCGTCGAGCCAGTACTGCGTGAGCGCGCTCGTGTGGTTGTTGTCGTTGAAGACGTTGAACGGGTGCCGGCCCGTCGGGTTGACCCACGGGTTGGCGGCCGTCGGCGGGCCGAACTCGCCCTCGTTGAAGAGGCGCACAAACGGCGACTGCCCCGTCTGGTGGTTGTAGACGACGTCGAGGATGACGGCCATGCCGAGGCGGTGCGCCTCGTTGATGAGCGCCTTGAGCGCCTCGGGCGGGCCGTAGTACTTGTCGACGGCGAGGTAGTGGTTCGGGCTGTAGCCCCACGACTCGTTGCCGTCGAACTCGGAGACGGGCATCAGTTCGAGCGCCGTCACGCCGAGGCGGCGGAGGTACTGGAGCGAGTCCGAGATGGTCTGGAAATCGTGGCGCGAGACCCAGTCGCGGACGAGCATCTCGTAGATCACAAGGTCTTCGGGCGCCGGGCGCGTGTACGGCGGAAGCAGCGTCGGCGTCTGGTTCGGGACCGGGATGACCGAGACGAGGTTGCTCGTGAGCCCGACGGGGTACGGCGGCCGGTTCGGGAACGTGACGGCCGGCACGAACGGGTCCGAGCCCTCATCCAGAATGAGCGCCGAGTACGGGTCCGTGATGCGCCGCACGCCGTCGACGAGGTACTGGAAGCGCGTGCCCGTCGGCGTCTGCGCGAGCGGGATCGTGGTCCACCAGCGCGTGCCGAGCGGGTCCGAGTTGTCGCGCTTCATGACGTAGGCCTCCTGCGGGGCCCAGCCCGAGAAGTCGCCGATGGCGTAGACGTAGCGCTTGCCGGGCGCGCGGAGGACGAGCGTCGCCGTCGAGCCCGAGACGGTGATGCCGTCGCGGAGGCCGGCCGGGACGGGCGCGTCCACGACGGCCGGCGGGGTGAGGCCGACCTCGGCCGTCGTCGTCCGGCCGAGCGCGTCGGTTGCGGTGATGCGGAACTGAGCGCCGGGCTCGATGGGCGTCGCGAGCGTCTTCGAGAAGAGGCGCGTTGCCGGGTCGTAGAACGACATCCCGTCCGAGAAAGCGTCGCCGTTGATCTCGTAGGTGATCGCCGTGATGGCCTGCGAGCCGAAAACCGATGCCGAGACGACGCGGATCTGGGACGTGCCGTTCTGCTCGCGGGCGAGCTGGAACGCCATCGGATCGGTGACGAGGACAGCCGAGTTGCCGTCCGTCGGGCCAAGGCGCGGGTTGAGCGGGTCCGAGATCCACGTCCCGCCGTAGGCCGGGGCGGTCGCGTTGGTGTGGTAGTGGATCTTGTAGAAATAGTCCTCGCCGACCGTGAGCGTCTCGGTGTAGCGGTATTCGTTCTTGGCCGCGTCGTACGTCATCTGGCTCGCGGCGCCGGGGGCGATGTTGCCGGCGGTGTTCGGGCCCCAGTCGTTGGGCGTCCCGGGCGGCATCGTCCCCGGCGCGAACGCGCGGACGACCGTCGGGATGGCGGGCGACGAGAGGTCCGGCAGAAAGCGGAACGTCACCGGGAACGAGGCCTGCGCGCTCGCTGGGACGGCGAGCGCGAGGAGCGCGGCCACGGCGGCGAGTCGGAGGCGCATCGGGAGCGAAGACATCGGGTCGGGAGTCAGGGCCGCACGTGCGGCGGATCGGAAAGCGCCGGCCGCCTCTTACAGCGGCCGGCGCGACGCCGGGGCGCCCCGCCCGGGCGGGCAGGGACCGGCGGAGCCCGACGCGCCTTCTTACAGGCGCGCCGGGCTCCCCTGTCCGACTAGCGGATCACCGTCAGACGGCGCGTCGCGACGGACGTGCCGGCCTCGGCGCGGACGACGTAGACGCCAGCCGCGAGGCCCTGCGTGTCGATCTGGACCGACTGCTCGCCCGTGGAGCGGACGCCCTCGACGGCCGTCGTCACGAGGCGGCCCATGACGTCGTAGACGCGAACCGTGAGCGCCTCGCCCTCGGCCGTGCGGACCGTCATGCGGGCGATGCCCGTCGTCGGGTTCGGCGCGAGCGCGGAGAGCTGGAGCTCACCGGCGCGGCCCGGGCCGTCCTCGTTGGCGACGAGGCCCGGATCAACGAATCCGTTCAGACGCGAGTTCGGGATCTGGCCCGGCGTGAACGTACCCGTCGGGTTGATCTCCCACGGGAGGGGGACCGTCGTCGGGCGGATGACGTCGCGCGCGAACTGGTAGCTCGACGCCGTCCGGTTGAGCACGTAGCGGTAGCGGCGGCGGCCGGGTTGGGTCCCGCCCGCACCCTCCGTCACATACGGATCGGTCCCGTTGCCGAAGGCGACCTGGTAGCCGATGCCGTTGTACGTCGGGCCGCGGACCGGCAGCGAGCCGGTGTAGATCCCGTTCCCGTCCGGGTCCGTGAGGAAGAAGTTCGGGACGGGCGTGTCGTTCACCGGGTTGTAGCCCTGGGTGATCTTCCAGATCGGGTCCTGGAAGAAAATCGTCACCTGGTCCGTCGCCGGGTTGAACGCGCGCGGCGAGAACGTCAGCGCCGGCCGCATGTCGACCTCAAAGCCCACGTTGATCGTCTGGCCCGTCGCGATAACGTTGTTGGGGCGGATGTCGTCGAAGAACTGCGTTCCGAGCGACTGGCCGCCCGACGCACCTTGGAAGGTGAACGAGCGGTCGCCGCCACCGAAGTCGAGGGGCTCCTCGTACCCGTTGTCCGGGTTGGCGAGTGCCGGCGTGAAGTTGACGTAGTACTTGTACGGCACCGTCGAATTAGCCTGCGACGTGACCGGAATCTGGTTCGTGTACGTGAACGAAGACGGAATGCGGCCGAGCAGGCAGTTATCCGTGTTGGCGGCAGGGCAGCCCCAGTCGTTAAAGGGGCCGCGGACCTGGATCTGGTCGTCGGCGACCTGGAATACACCCGCGTCGGAGAGCGGGCGGACATCGACGGCGAACGTGACCGCGCTCGTCACGAGAGGGGCGGCGCTGGCCGCCCGGCTGTTCGAGAAGAACTTGTAGAAGAGCGTCGTGTCGCGGCCAGCAGCCGGGATCCGGAAGGTCCGGTCGCTGATGCCAGCCTCGTAGCTGCGGGCGTCCGTGTTGGTGTCGGTGTCCTCGAAGAAGAACTTGTACGTCTGCGTCAGGCCGGCCGAGGAGGCTGGGTAGCGGACGAGACCCGAGTACATGTCGTAGCCGGGCTTCGAGGGATCATTGCTTTCCCGGCGCAGAAGGGCCGCCGGCGCGCCGGGCGTGCTGCTCCAGTCCGCGATGGCGCCGCCGGCGCCGACCGCGTTCCGCTCACCGAAGTTGCCGCGGAGGGAGACGCGGAGCGCCGGGTCGTCGCGGGTATACCCGTTGTTGACGGCAACGGTCGTCCTCATGTAGACGCGGAACCACACGGCGACCGAGTCGCCACCAGCCTGGAACGGTCGCCAGTCGTAGGGGCGCGGGCCACCGGTCTTGTTGAAGTAGTGCAGGTCCAGCGTGACCGGGCCCGTGCCGGCCGGGATCTGGTAGTTGTCACCATCTTCGTAGCCGCCGATGCCGGGGCCACCGGCCGACGCGGGGCGGTCGGACTGCTCAAAGAAGAACTTGAAGTTCAGCAGGTCGTTGTCGGGAATCTGGAACTGGACCTGCCAGTAGTCGCCGCTGACGTTAGTAGGCCGTACGGTCGTGTTTGAGCCCCAGTCGATGACGCCCCCGCCCGGGAGGGCAGTGCCACTGGCGAGCTGGCCGCGGACCTGCGCGCCGGCGAGAGCCTGATCGGCCTTGAGCGTGTCCGGCATCGTCGCCGAGTTCATGCGGAGGGTGACCGTCCGCTGGGCCGAGGCGGGCATCGCGATCGCCATCACGGCGAAGGCGAGGCCGAGCCAGCGGCCGGCGCCGGCGAACCGGCGGTGGGGTACAGAGGGAAGCATGGTGCGTCCGGTGGGTTGTGAGTAGAGCGGAGGGCCGGAGCCCGTGGAGGGGCCGGAGCCCGCGTGGGCCCCGTGGCCCCGTGGCCGTGGACACGGCCGCAGCCGTTCGGACGGCCGGTTCTGGAGACGACGACGGCCCCGTCTGAGGGGAAGACACCGGTCGCCGGAGTCAGCAGGGGGTTTGCCGCGCCGTGGCGCGGCCGAGCGGCTAGAAGCGGAGCGCGAAGGCGAGCCGGTTCACACCGTCGAAGTACTGGGATGCCTCGTAAGCATAATCGGCGGCAAGGTTCAGGCGGCCGAACTCGTAGCGGATTCCGCCGCCGAGCGTAAAGCTCCGGTCGGAGTCTCGCATGAACAGTTCCTGATAGCCGCCGCGGAGCTGAACCAGCCCGCCGAGCAGCCCGACCTCGGCGCCGAGGTTGAGGTGCTCCTGCGCCGATGACGGCGAGAGCGCGTCGACCGCGAGCGTCACGCGCGTGCCGGCCTGCTGGTACACGTCCGAGGCCAGGCCGACGCGCATGATGAGCGGCATGTCGTAGCGGTCGGTCTCGATCTGCGACGGGACGTTGCCGTTGTTGCCGTTCTGGCCCGGGACCGGGTCGAAGGGCACGTTGAGGTCCGAGCCGGAGATCTGCATCTTCGAGCCGAAGTTCTGGATGCTCGCCCCCAGGCGAACGCCGCGGAACGGCGTCGTGAACAGGGTCCCGACGTCGAAGGCGACGCCGTTCGCGGCCGAGTTGGCGATCTGCTCGCGGACGACCTTGACCGTCCCGCCAATGGCGAATCGGTCTGTGAGGGCGTTGGCATACGAGAGCGAGAGCGCGTACGAGCCAGCGGTGAACGTCTCGCCGGTCGGCTCCTGGTCGTTGGTCGTCTCGCTCACGACGTCCATGTCGTCGAAGCGGACGGACGTGAGGCCGACGCCGATCGTCCCCAGACGCGTCTGCGACGTCACGGCGGCGAAGTTGAGGTCGACGCCGGCGTACCACTGCGCGTACTCGAACGTGGCGGTCTGGTCGGTGAGGCGGGCGATGCCGGCGGGGTTCCAGTAGATCGCCGTGCCGTCCGAGGCTGTCGCGCCGAAGGCGCCGCCCATGGCGGTCGCGCGCGCGCCGACGGGGATCTCGAGAAACTCGGCGGCGGCCGTGCCGGACTGTGCCGTGGCCGCCGGTGCACCGAGCGCACCGAGCGCACCGAGTGCGAGCACGGCCGCACCGAGGCGAAAGCGGGAAAGAGTCGTCGTCATGTGAGAGAGGCGCGTAGCGCCGGTCGAGCGGCCGGGGCCGCCGGGAGGGGCGCTACTTGATGAGGGCGAACGTGCCGGTGGTCTCGCCCACATTCGGGGCCTCGACGTGGTAGAGGTACACGCCGTAGGCGACCTCGAGACGGTCCTCGTTGAGGAGGTCCCACGGAAGCGACCCGTTGAGGAGCTGACCGGCGGTGAAGCCGTCGTTGGTGCCCTCGTTGAGTTCGAGCGTGCGGACGAGGCGCCCGCTGACCGTAAAGATGCGGACCGTCGCGCGGGGCGGCAGGTTGATAAACCGGATCTGACGTTCGCCGCGGCCCGTCGGGAACGGGTTGGCGACCTCGAAGGCACTCGCGCCGCGGTACGGGTTCGGGACGACGCGCACGCTTGAGAGTGCGTTGCGGGCGAGGTCGGCGTCGAACTGCGGACCGCGGACGGTGAACTCGTAGACGTCGGTCGAGAGGAACGGCTTGGTCGTCACGACACGGCCTTCGTCGCCGACCTGCGGGTCCCGGGCGGTCCCGGCAAGGTCGAGCCGAATCTCCCACGTCGGCGTGAGGCCGGCGAGCCGGTCACGGGGAATGTCTTCCAGAAGGAAAATGACGTCTGTGTCCGGCTGGCCCGGTGCGAGACCGTTCGGGTCCGCGGAGAAGAGATTGGTCTCGGCAGTCCCCGGCCCGTACGTATCGAACCCTGGGCCCGTCACGTCGAGGAACGCGAACTCGACCGGGACCTCCTCAGGCTGCCCACCCGCGCCGACGACCGTCTTGAAGACGCGGAAGTTGGTCGGCTTGGACGGGATGGTGAGGTTGACGCCGAAGTTGATCGTGAACGCCGTCGACGTCCCGAACCCGGGTGGCCCGACGACGATACGGTAATCGGCCGGGAGCCGGGTTCCAGGGAAGTTGTTCGTGCGCCCGAACCGTACGACATCGAGCGGCCGCTGCAGCGGGTCCGCCCAGCGCGTCTGCTCGGGGACGAGCGCGGCGAGGAAGACCGGGTCGAAGTCGAGCTGGAAGCCGTCAGTGATCGGCGCGTCCAAGCGTGGGAGCCACGCGAGCGAGCGCGAGAAGCCAACGCTGCCGTCCGTGAGGTCCACGAGCGACACGTCGCGCGTGCGGACCGTGTCCTGCGAGATCTGACGGCCCTGCGGGCTAAGCGCGCCGAGGCCGAGCGTGTCGCGGAAGGTCACGCGGTAACGGTGGCCGTCCTGGAGCGCCGTCGGGTCCACGACGGTATAGCTCACGCGACCCGTGGCGAAGCCCTGCGTGTGCTCAACCACGACCGAGTCCTGGCGGTAGCCCGCCGCGTTCTGGCTCGGCGTGACGACGGCGACGTTCGGGCCGGTCCGCTGGACCGTTCCGTCTGCGCCGATCGTGATCGAGACCGAGCACTCGGTCGGCGGGATGTTGGCCGGAACGGCGCCGAAGTCGTAGCTCGTCACG
>DASVSE010000299.1:0-3191 GCA_036388235.1 Rubricoccaceae bacterium
CTCCAAGGAGCGATATGGCCGGTTTCAGGCGGTCCTCGTCTAGCATCGGCCGAGCGGGCCGTCCTGTAATCAAGCCGCGCCGTCGTTACGGATTCGCTACGCGGCGGGTAGAATCGGCGCCGCGCTGTGCCCGGCGAGCGGGAGCGGGGACGGGCGCGAGGCCCCGGGTGGGACGACGAGTGAGAGGTCGGCGCGGCGCCCTCTTCCCTCTTTCTTCGGCGCGGCGGCGCGGCAGACCGGCACGCGGGCGGTAGTTTTGCAGGCTCCCGCGGACTCACCTCCGCCCCCTGCGCCCCCCGGCGCGGCCGCTCTGGCTGCCCGAGGGTCCTCAAGCCCGCACCCCCATGTACGCAATCGTCGAGATCGCCGGCAAACAGTTCAAGGTCCAGCAGGACGCCAAGCTCTACATCCCCCGCACGAAGGACGCCATCGGCGACACGGTCACGATCGACCGCGTGCTCCTCGTCTCGGGCGACGACGGCGTCCAGGTCGGCGCGCCGACCGTGGCCGGCTTCTCAGTCTCGGCCGAAGTCCTCGGCCACGTCAAGGGCGACACGATCATCGTGTTCAAGAAGAAGCGCCGCAAGGGCTACAAGGTGCGCAACGGCCACCGCCAGCCCTACACGCAGGTCAAGATCACCGGCCTCTCCTCCTCCAACTAAGCCGACCGCCGTGGCCCTCGGGCCCTGGTCCCCACTCTCATGGCACATAAGAAAGGCGTCGGCTCGTCCAAGAACGGCCGCGACTCGAACCCGCAGATGCTCGGCGTGAAGGTCTATGGCGGCACGGCGATCCCGGCCGGCTCGATCATCGTCCGCCAGCGTGGCACCAAGTTCCACCCCGGCGTCAACGTCGGCCGTGGCAGCGACGACACGCTGTTCGCCAAGGCGACCGGCCGCGTGCGCTTCGCCGTCTCCAGCGGCGGCCGCAAGTTCGTCCACGTCGACGAGATCGAGGCACAGGCGTAACGCCAGGCTCGTGGATTCGTCCACGTCGACGAGATCGAGGCGCAGGCGTAGCGCCCCGGTGCTTCCGCTCCGCCCCCGTCGCATCCGTGCGGCGGGGGCTTTTTGTTGGCAGGACCTGGCCTGCGGGTCGCGGGACGAGCTGCGACGGTCTGCGCGGGCGCATCTTCCGGGGCTCCCTTCTTCCGCCCCGACTCATGCTCGACCTCCGCGACCACTTTGCCGTCCCGCCCGCGCCCGCAGTCGAACTCCGCGCGTTCACGCACGGGCTGATGCCGCGGACGGTGCCCGCGCTGATGCAGGGCTTCTGCGAGGACTGGGCCGAGCGCGGCGTCGACGCGTGGAACCGCGTGCCCGACCGATGGGAAATCGGGCACGACACGTCGTGGTGGGCCCTTCCGGAAGACCTCGGCGACGCCTACCTCGCGCCACTGCTGGGAGCACCGGCGGGGACATGCGTGCTCCAGCCGAACGTTCACTGGAGCATCAGCGCGCTCCTCTCGTGCGACGCACCCTTCGAGAATGGCCGGACCGATGTCGTCCTGACCGACGCCGAGTTTCCCTCGGTCCGCCACGCCGTGAGGCGATGGGCTGGCCTGCGCGACCTTCGTCCGGTTGAGGTGCCTGCCGGACCGAATGGGTTCGTGGACACGGACGCCATACTGGCGGCCATCACGGACCAGACGGCCTGGGTCTTCGTCAGCCACGTCGGCTTCGCGACGGGCGAGGTGCTCACGGACGACACGCTGCGGGCGATTGCCGAGCGAGCCCACGCGCACGGCGCCCACGTCTGCGTCGACGGCTACCACGCGACGGCGTCCGTCCCGATTCATGCCGCAGCGCTTGGCGTCGACGCGTATGTCGGCGGGCTGCTCAAGGAGGCCAGCGGCTCGACGGGCAACAGCTACCTCTACCTCGGGCCCGATTTGCGACCGGGCGGCTTGCGCCCGCGTCTCGCCGGCTGGTTCGCCGACGCCGATCCATTCGGCTTCCGCCCCGAGCCCGAGGACAACCCGGTCCCCCGGCGGCGCTTTCTCGCCGGCACGATGGCCATCGCGTCGATGTACCACGCCGTCGAAGGCCTGCGCGTGCTGTTCGCGGCCGAGGATGGTGAGCGGCACGGAATCGAGGCGGTCCGGGCGGACACGCTCGCCAAGGGCACGCTCGCCGTCGCGCACGCCGAGCGCCTCGGGCTCGCCCTGCGGTCACCAGCCGAGCCCGAGCGCCGCGGCGCGATGCTCGTGTTCGGCGTCGCGCACGCGGACCGCCTCTCGGCGTGGCTCAAAGTGCAAAGCGTCTACACCGACAGCCGCCGCGGCGAAGTGCTCCGGATGGCCCCGTTCGTGTGGAATACCGAGGCAGACATTGCACGGGCCTTCGAGGCGGTCGGGCATGCACTGGAGTCAGGCGAGCACCTCACGTACACGCCGCCCGCCCAGGGAGGCCCGGTGACGTAACCCGCGGCGAACTCCGGAGTCGATCCCGGCTGCCTCGACCGGCTTAGGACTGAAATGCGGGGGCCGGCGGCGGGGGCGGCGGGGGCGGCGGGGGCGGCGGGGGCGGCGGGGGCGGCGGGGGCGGCGGGGGCGGCGGGGGCGGCGGGGGCACCGGCGGATGGGGCGGCAGCGGCGGGTGGCCGGGCGGCGGAGGCGGGGCGACGTACTCGCCATGAGAGACGGCGCCGTGTACGAGATCCGAGAGGAGATGCATCACGCGCGACGACACGACAAAGCCGGCGACGACCGCAAGCGCGACGAGGAGCCGCTTCTGGAGGCGGGTTCTGGGCAGCGAGGCCATAAGACAGAGGGGAAAGGTGACCGCTAGGCCCCCGTCACACGGACACACACCAGACGGGTTGCGCTTCCGTCAGCCGTACGGTGTCTTTCCCGGCAACTAATCTCACACGGTGGCCCGGTTGCCGTGTCCCTTCCGGCCGCGAGTGAGCACGGGATGCTCAGGTGTGCGCACGACGTGCACAGGTGCATCAGGGGGCGAGGGGCACCGTAAGTCGCAGGCCGATGCCGGCCGGAGCCGCGTCTAGAGACGCCGCGGGGGTTGCTCCGCCCGGCGGCTCCGGGCGGCCGACCACGAGCGCTTCCGCCGTCTGGATGGCCCAGCCGAGGGCAGCCGCGGCGACGAGCCCGGTGCGGAGGTGATACAGGCGGTTGGCCGCGCGGTACGTCCGGTCAATCTCGGCGGGCGTCGCCGCGAGATCGTAGCGGTCAC
>DASVSE010000300.1:0-2218 GCA_036388235.1 Rubricoccaceae bacterium
CCGGACGGCCAAACGGTCGCCTTCACGAGCCTCCGCGACGGCGCGCCGAACGTGTTTGCGATGGGCGAGGGCTCCGGACTCGGGGGCCAGCAGACCGACTCGCTGACCTCCGGCCCGCAATCCTCCGAAACGCGGCTCACCTATCTCTTCGACGGGGCCGAGGTGCGCGGATGGCTGCCACCGAGCGCGGGCCATCCCGACGGCCGCCTCGTTCTACTGGCCAGCGAGACCAAGCGCCGCGACCGCATCTACATCGTCGACGCCGCGCGCCGCCCGACGGTCGCCCCGGCGCCGCTCGTCGTGCCGCCGGCCTACGCCGCGTGGACGGGCCACCGCCCGCCGCGCGAGATCGAGACGGACATCGCGCCCGATGCTTCGCTGATCACGTCACGGTACCCGTACCGGTCGCTCCGGCACCTCACCCACGCGATTACGCTCCCGCTGCCCTACGCGGACCCCGCCAACAACGACTACGGCTTCTTCGCCAACTCGCTCTGGCTCGAACCGCTCGGCAAGCACGCGCTCGTCGTCCTCGCCGGTGTCTCGGTCACGCAGCCCGTCGACAAGTCCTTCCTGCTGCTCGAGTACATCAACCGCCAGTTTGCGCCGACGCTCACGCTGGACCTGTACCGCTTCCCGAGTCCGTCGAGCTTCTACGGCAACTCGGTCTTGGTCGAGGACCTCACGGGCGGCGACCTCTCTGCGACCCTGCCGCTGGACGTCATCGACCGGCCGTATACCGACGTCCTCGCCGGCGCGCGGCTGCGCTACGCCTACGCGAGCCCGCTCAACCTCGACGACTTTACCGACCTCGACGCGGCCGGCGACTCACTCCTCTCGCCCGAGGCGGGCACGCGGGCGGATGTTCAGGTCGGGCTCGCCTACAAGTTTCAGCGGCCGTACCGCTACAACGTCATCGCCCCGTTCGACGGGACCGGCGCGCGCTTCCGCACAACGTTCGGCGCGCCCATTCTCGGCGCTGATCGGTGGTTCGCCCGGCCCGATCTGCTCGTCTACACCATCTCGCCCGCGCTCCCATTTCTCGGCGGGACGCGCCTTTTCGCCCAGGGCCGCGCGACGGCCGTCTTCGGCGAGCAACTCGCCCAAGACTACGTGGGCCTCTCGCGCTTCGATGACGTTGACGTGCAGCTCCCGTTCGTCGGGGCGGTGACGCTGGACGATGCCGAGCGCGTGCGCGGCTACCGCCGCTACGCCGTCGGGACGCGTGCGCTCTTCGGGTCGGTCGAACTCCGCGCGCCCGTCCTCGCGGATCTCCAGACGACCGTCCTCGGGCTGGTCCGCCTCGGCGCCGTCGCGCCGGCCCTGTTCGTGGATGGTGGACTCGTCTGGTCCGGGTCCTCGCTGGACAACGCCGTTCGCCGCGTCGGCGTCGGGACCGAACTCAAGAACGTCGTGTCCATCGGCGGCTTCGAGATCCTCCACGCCGTCGGCGTCGCCACACGCGCGTCACGCGTCGGCGACGTGTTCGACGGGACGATCCGTCGCGACGACCTCGACATCTACTACCGCATCCAGGCGGCCGTCCCGTTCTGAGGCGGCCGGACGCGGGTCAGTTCAGTTCCGGGACGGTCGTCGAGCCCTCGAAGCCCGGGTACTCGATGATCCCGACGACGTTGCCGAACGGGTCGATGACCGTCGCCGCACGCAGGTCGCCGCCGACGCTGTGCGGCGCCTCGTCCGGCGTCGCGCCGAAGCCGACGAGGCGCTCGAAGGCCGCATCGGCGTTGTCGACCCGCCAGTAGGCGAGCGTCCCGCCGCGGCCGGTTGCCGTCTCGGCCGGGACGAGCCCGAGCTCGTACGGCCCGACGCGGAAGCCGACGTAGTACGGCTCCTCGAAGTACGGCTCCCCGACGATGCCGGCATACCACGCCCGCGCAAGGTCGAGGTCCGGGACGGCGTAGACGACGGTCGGGAGGGCGTTGAACATCGCGGTGGCGGCTGCGCCGCGGAAGTCAGGCGGCGAGGCGCTGAGCGGCGTGGATGCCGAAGATGCGCGGGTGCACGACGCGGCCGACCATGTAGGCGCCGTCCGCAGCCGTCGTGAACTCGGCGTCCAGCAAGCCGTGTCCTGCCATCTCGACGACGACGGCGTGGCCGAGACGCGACGAGTCGCCCGTCTCGGGGCGCAGCCAGCGCGCAGCAAGGCGGTTGATCTCGACCCACGTCAGCTGCCCCTGCGGCGCGGCCGAGGCGGCGG
>DASVSE010000301.1:0-1517 GCA_036388235.1 Rubricoccaceae bacterium
GGCCGGCCGCGCGAGCCGAAACGAGCGGGTGGACTACTCGTTCGCGATCGAGACCGACTCCGCCGAAGCGACGGCGATCGAGGCGGCCGCAGCGGCCGTCGAGACGCCCGTCGCCGTCAGGATGTTGTCGAAGCGCAGGACGGCGCTGTTGGCCTTCTCGGCGACGTAGAGGATGCCGTCCTCGGAGAGGGCGAGGTCGACGGGGTTGCCGAGGACCGAGCCCGAGACGCGGTAGCGCACCGGTGTGTTGCCCGACGCCGTCTCGCCGTTGGCGATGACGAAGATCTGGCCGTCCGAGCCGCTCGGCGGGAGGCCGTTGGCGACGCCGACGTCGGTGAGGACGAGGTAGCCGGTGTCGCCGTCGAAGGCGATGCCGTGGAGGTTGACCGAGATCTGGTTCGTCCCGTCCGTCGGCGTGATGATGCGGCTCGGGCCCGAGGCGCCCTGGCCCGTCAGGAAGTTGTCGTAGACGAGGACGGTCCCGTCGGTCGCGGCGACGTACAGCTTGCCGTCGTCGAAGGCGACGTCCCAGACGTTGCGGCCCGCGGCGCCGAGGTTCGTCACGACGAACGTCGGGGCGACGTCGCCCGAGGCGGTCTCGGCGAAGACGCGGATCGAGTTCGAGCCGTTGTCGGCCACGATGAGCCGGCCATCGACGTTGATGATGCCCTTCGGCGCGACGAGGCCCGTCGTAGGCCCGGTGATCATGCGCGAGCCGGCGCCGATCGTGGTGCTGGTGTTCGAGCAGCCGTCGTCGCCGTCGTTGTCGCTGTCGTCGGCGTCCTCGTCGCAGAGGTTGGCGACGTAGACGATCCCGCCGGACGGCGTGACCGTCGAGCCCGTGTCGACGGTGAAGTAGCCGTCACCGTTGGACGTGACAAACACGTTCTGGACGCTCGTGACGCCCGTGAAGCCGCTGAACGTGGCCTCGGTCGCGGCGAGATCCTGCGAGAGGCGGACGGCCGTGTCGCCGGCGCCGGCCGGGTTGGAGACGGCGTAGACGCTCGCCTCGGACGAGATGTCCTCGTCGGTCGAGTCGCAGGCCGACACCGTGAAGGCGAGCGGGAGCGCGACCGCAAGGGCGCGCAGGGTAGAAGTGTGGAACATAGAAGGGGGGGAGCGGGGGCTCTTTTTTCGTTGGCGCGGCCCCGCTGCGGGTGACCGCGGCGGAGCCGATGAACTAGGTCAATGGCCTGAAGGCCCTGGGGTTCCAGCCTGCAAAGGGCCTTCCGGAGTGCCCAGACAGCCCATTTGCCCTCCGGCGCGTCTGGAGTCACCTTCCGGCCCCTGCACCCGCCTCTTCTCCGCATGCGCCTCGCCGTTCTTCTCGTGACCCTCACCGCTGCGGTGGCCTCCGCCCAGACGCCGACGGACGCGGAGCGTGCGCAGGGCTACGCGCTCCGCGGCGACACGACGCTGTTCGTCTTCGACCCGGCGCTCTACAGCGGCCCGCAGGGCGCCATCGCGCCCGAGCGCGTCGTCGTGACCGGTGCTTTCCGCGGGTGGAGTGCGGACAT
>DASVSE010000302.1:0-3008 GCA_036388235.1 Rubricoccaceae bacterium
CCGGACGGCAGCACGCCGTCCGGGCCCCGGAGGATTCGACGAGCCACGTGGGCGGCCTCGCCGTGTCGCCTAGTTGAGGTGGGCGACGAGCTCCTCGCGGCGGTGCTTCTGGCGGAGCTTCCGGAGCGCCTTCTCCTTGATCTGGCGGACCCGCTCGCGCGTGAGCCCGAAGCGCTGGCCGACCTCGACGAGCGTCAGCGGCTGCTCGTGGCCGATGCCGAAGTAGAGCCGCGTGATCTCGGCCTCGCGCGGGTGGAGCGTGCTCAGCGCCCGCTCGATGTCGATGTTGAGGCTCTCGTTCGTGAGGTCGTCGTCCGGCTGGTCGTACGAGTCGTCGGCGAGGACGTCGAGCAGCGAGTTGCCGTCGTCGTCGTCGAACGGGGCGTCCATCGAGAGCGAGTGGCGCGAGTGCTGCAGGCCCTCGACCACCTTGTCCTCCTTGAGGTCGAGCTCCTTGGCGATCTCCTCGGGCGTCGGCTGGCGGCCGAGCTCCTGGGCGAGCCGGGCCGAGGCCTTGCGCATCTTCGAGAGCGTCCCGACGCGGTTCAGCGGCAGTCGAACCGTCCGGACCTGATCGGACAGGGCCTTGAGGATGCTCTGGCGCACCCACCAGACGGCGTATGAGATAAACTTGAACCCGCGCGTCTCGTCGAAGCGCTGGGCGGCCTTGACGAGGCCGTAGTTGCCTTCCGAGATCAGGTCGGCGAGCGAGAGGCCCTGCCCCTGGTACTTTTTGGCGACCGAGACGACAAAGCGCAGGTTGGCGCGCACGAGCATGTGCAGCGCGGTCTGGTCGCCCTTCTTGATGCGCTGTGCGAGGTCGACCTCCTGGTCGGGGGTCAGGAGTGGGACGGTCCCGATCTCCTGGAGGTACTGGTCCAGCATCCGTTGCGAACGGGGGACGTACATCGGCGGCCTGTGGGTTGGTGGAAGTATGGGTGGGCGGTGCAAGGCGAAGCCCGCGAGAGGCTAATGACCGTCTCTCGCGGGCTTCGGAACCGCTCGGGCGCAATCGGCGGCTCCAAACGTAGGGAATCGCCCGGCGCCGTCCTAGGACTAGCCTGTCTCTTATCGGCCCCGCGGGAGCGAGTTCCTTAACACTTCGGTTTTCGCGGCCCCTTGGGTTCCAGAGCAGGACGCATGGACCTCCCGCTCTAATGCCCTGGGTCTGGTGGAAAACTGTCTGGGAGCGAGCCGCCCGCGCCCGTCAGCCCGCGCGTCCGGCTGCCTCCAGGGCTGCCTCAATGTCCGCCCACAGGTCGTCTGCATGCTCCAACCCAACCGAGACGCGGATGAGGCCCTCAGTGATGGCTCCAGCGGCGCCCGTCTGAACCCGCTGGGTCAGTCCGGCGGGATGCTGGGCGAGCGTGTCTGTCGAGCCGAGCGAGACCGCCGGCGTGGCGAGGCGGAGGGCCTGCAGGAACGCGTCGGCGGCGCGGAACGCGCCCTCGCCGGAGGCGGTGCCGTCGGGCCCGAGAATCTCGAAGGCGAGCATCGCGCCCGGACCTGTCATCTGCGTCCCGACAAGGCCGCGCGGGTCGCGATCGGGCCGGCTCGGGTGGTACACGCGCCCGATCCGGTCGTGGGCGTCGAGGCGGGCGGCGAGGGCTGTGGCCGTGCCCTGCGCCTGCCGCACGCGCAGCGGCAGCGTCGGGAGGCCGCGGTGGAGGAGGTACGCGGCGAGCGGGTGCAGGCTCGCGCCGGTGAGGATGCGGACGACGCGCAGGCGCGCCGCGAGGGCCTCGGAGCAAGCCACGACGCCTGCGAGGACGTCGCCGTGACCGCCGAGAAACTTGGTGCCCGAGTGCATCACGAAGGCGGCTCCGAGGCGTGCGGGCTGCTGCACGACGGGCGAGGCGAACGTCGAGTCCACCATGACGGGCACGCCGCCCGCCTCGGCCGGACCGCCCGCGGCGGCGACGACGGCGGCGATGTCGACAAGGTCGAGCGTCGGATTGACCGGCGTCTCGACGCACACCAGGCACGTGTCGGGCCGGATCGCCGCGGCGACGCCCGCCTCGTCGGTCCACGTCACCGTCGTGCCGAGGAGGCCCGACGAGAGGAGCCGGTCGGTCGTGCCGTAGATCGGCCGCACGCCGACGACGTGGCGCTTCGCGGTGCCGTCGGGCCCGGGCGCCGCCATCGCGAGCACGACGGCCGTGATCGCCGCCATACCCGAGGCAAAGGCGACGCTGGCCTCGGTCGCTTCGAGCGCGGCGAGCCCGGCCTCAAACCGGGCGACGGTCGGCGCGTGCAGGCGGCTGTAGACGGCCCCGCCCTCGGCGGTGGGCGCGCCCCCAGCCATCATCGCGTCCAGGCTCCCGACAGCCGCGCCGAGCGACTCGAACGGGTACGCCGTCGAGAGGTCGAGCGGCGGCGCGTGGACGCCGAGGGCGCGCAAGTCCTCGCGGCCGGCGTGGACGGCGAGCGAGTCGAGGTGGAGCGGAGAGTCGGCCATGTCAGCAGAGGTAAGAATGGCCTGAAGCTACCCGCCGGGCCTACTCTGCCCCGGCCGCGCGCAGCGCCCCGTACCCGCCGACGTTGACGGCGCCCGCGTGGCCCATCGCGCCCAGCATCCCGACGGCCCGTCCCGACCGCACGCCCGAGGCGCAGTAGACGTACACCGCCGCGTCCGCCGGCAGACCGAGGCGCGCGACGCGCTCGCCGAAGCCGGGGGCCGTCACGTCCACGTTGACGGCCCCGCGGAGGTGGCCGCCGGCAAACTCCGACGGCGTGCGGACGTCGAGCAGCGGGGCCGCCGGGTCGCGCTCGGCGACGAATGCGGCAGGGGAGAGCGACGGCGCGCGGCCGCCGAACAGGCGCGAGAGAAACGACATGGGATCAGAGTCGGGCACGGGGCCGTGGCGAAACAGGCAGCGTGCACAGTACGACCGGCTCCGCGGCCACGGGCCGTGTCGATCCGAGGGTACGCAGAAGCAGCGAAGCGCACGCCGGGCCGCCGTGCGGATATTGGGACGCCTTCGCCTCGCGCTCCCGCCCCCGCGCCC
>DASVSE010000303.1:0-4370 GCA_036388235.1 Rubricoccaceae bacterium
GACGTGGACGCGCCCGCGCCGGGCGCGGCGACCGTCGACCCGAGCCGCGACAACGCGCTCGCACGCCTGCTGAGAACCGCCCTCGCGGCCGAGGTCTCGGCGCACGAGCGGACGGGCACCAAGGGCATCGTCGCCGGCGAGTTCGCCCTTGTCGACGCCGACGGCCGGATCGGGCTGCGGATCACGCCCGAGCAGGTCCGGCAGGCCCTCGCCGCCGAGCGCCTCGGCGAGGTCGCCGACGAGTACACCCGGACCGCTCCCGTCGCCGCGTAGCGCCCCCACCGACGCGGCCGCCCCGGCGCCCGCGTCCACACCCGCCCCCATGCCCCGCGGATTCCTGCCGCCGGCCTCGCCCGGCCTCTCGTACCCCATCACGACCCCGCCGCCGGCCGACTTCGCCGAGGGCGACGCGGACCTGCTCTCCAAGGTCGGGGCCAACATGGCCGTCGCCGAGGCGCAGACCGAAGGCCGCGTGCCCTCGCCGCTCTCGCGGGCGTACATGTTCTACACGGCCCTCTTCGGACGGTCGCTCGCGATGACCGGCAACGACGCGGGTGCGCCGGGCGCGCCACCGCCGGAGTCCGACGCCGACCGCCTCGCCAACGAGGGCCGCCGCGCGCTCCACGCCCGCGCCCGCGCGACCTTTCGCGGCCTCTGCGCCGCCTTCGCCCTCCGCGACGCGCTCGGGCTCGACATCGCCCTCCGGCGCATCCCGCTCGTCTCCGACGGACAGGGCCTCGCGCGCGTGCTCATCCCCAACCTCCGGACGGGCCCGGGCGGCGCGGCCTACTGGCAGGCGATGCGCGTCTTCACGGTCCGCGCGACCGCCGACGCCGGCTCGCGGCCCGAGACGCTCGCCGGGCTCTCGCCGCTGACGGGCCTCTTTCCCGCGGCGAAACCGCCCGGCCGTGCCCTCGCGAGCGTCTTCTGGTACGACCCCACGGCGGGCGTCTGGCGCGACCCGACCGGCCCGGACCCGACCGGGACCGACAGCCCGCTCTCGCCGCAAACCTCGGCCGCTGTCCGCGGCGCGATCGCCGCGTGGCTTCAGAACGTCCGGACGGCCTTTACCGCGGGCAGCCTCGCCAATGTCGGCCTCGACGCGCGCCGCGAGAGCCTCGTCCGCGCCGAGCTCGACGCGTGGGCGAGTGAACTCTCGGCCGTCCCGACGGCCGGTGTCCGCGTCGTCCAGGGCGCGATCGCGTCCGAGGGCGAGCCCGTGCCCGCCTTCCTGCTGCCCGTCTGCCAGGACGTCCCGCCCGCCGTCGTGTCGGACCTGGGGATGCACCAGGGCCGCCTCGTCGTGACCTCGACAGGCCTCCGCGACCGCACGCGGCGCGTCTGGGGCCGCCTCGCCGGGCACCCGGACCTCGGCGCCCTCGTCGCCGCGCTCCCGGTCTCGGGCGGCAACCTCGGCGCCGCGCTCGGCCTCGGCGTGACGGCCGCGCCGACCCCGTTCGTCGTCGTGGACAAGCTGTTCACGCCGCGCCTGTCGCTGCTGACGCAGAAGGGCCTCTCGGACGAGTGGCGAGCGCTCGAAGTCGCCAACCACGGCGCCGTCGAGCACGCCCTCCTGCCGTTCGTGCCCGAGATTCTCGAGCTCATGGATCCGCTCGAGCTTGCGGCCTCGGCACGTGCCGAGCTCTCGCAGGACATGCACCACTACGTCGTCCGCCTGAGCGTCGGCGGGCAGGAGGTCGTGCAGCTCTACTCGACGGCCGGCGACGGGCCGTACGTCGTCGACACCGACATTCTCGACAACACGGTCGACCTGCGCGTCTTCCCCAACTTCGACCTCGACCCGGTCCGCGAGGTGCTCACGCGCCCCGACGGGTCCGCGCCCGACGCGACCTACTACGCCCGCGCGCGCCTCTCGCCGGCGTGGACGTTCGAGGTGTCGGCGGTCCGGCTCGACCGGACCGAGGGCCGGCGCCGCGTCGAGACGACGGGCACGGTCGAGAAGCGCGGCTCGCTCCAACCGACCGAGCCCGGGGCGTACCCGCCCGGCATCGCGAGCTTCTTTACGCTCCCCGACAAGCCCGACGCGTTTTCGTTCGGCGGGCGCGGTCTGTGCGTGCTGAACCTCCGCCCGCCCTCCCGCACGCCCGCAGCCGGCCTCTACGCGCAGGACTGGGAGATCGGCGTCGACTTCGGGACGTCCAACACCTGCGTCGCCGTCCGCCGGCCCGACGGCGCGAGCGGCCCGCTGGACTTCCCCGTCTTCACGACGACGCTCCTCCGGACGCCGACCTACACGGCCCTCGAACCCGTCAACGAGGGCGCCGCGGCGACGATCGACTTTTTCTACAAGCTCTCCAACGCCGACCGCTCGCTCACGCCGTACCCGTACTTCCCGACGCAGATCTTTACCCAGCAGACGCAGATTCCGGGCGCGCCGGACGGCGTGCTGGACCTCGCGGCCGGCCTCATCTACTTTCTCACGCCGAGCCTCGGGACGGGCCTTCAGGCGCTCCGGCTCACGCAGGGCTTCGACGTGCCGCAGGACGGCCGCCCGCTGTCCAAGCGCTTCCGGCTGGAAACCGACATCAAGTGGACGCGCCGCGAGTGGATGGGCGCCTTCATGGAGCACCTCCGCAAGCAGGTCGCGCTGAGCGCCGCGGACCAGTTTGCACGCATCACGAAGGCCACGTTCTCGTTCCCGAAGTCCTTCACGCGGACCGACGAGGGCAACTACGACATGGTCCTGCGCCGCGTCTGGGGCGACGTCGTGCAGCCGCTCGTCAGCGAGTCCGAGGCCGTCCGCAACACGCTTGCCGGGCAGGCGCAGCCGCACGTCGTGTTCGACATCGGCGGCGGGACGACCGACGTGATCGGCTTCAACGGGCAGCGGCCCGCCTTCCAGACCTCGTTCCGGCTCGCCGGCGGGCAGATCACGCGCTACGTCCACGCCTCGCCGCAACTCCGGAGCGCCCTCGCCGAGGTCGTGCAGGTCGTTCGCCCCGGCGCCTACGCCGTCACGCTCGACATGCTGCGCGGGACGGGCGCGACGCAGGTCGGCAGCGCGTGGACGGGCCTGCTCCAGTCGCTCGACGACGACGATCCGTCGGGCCGGCTGCTCGCCAACGTCTTCCTGAACCTCGCCGAGAGCGGGCGCGCCAACGACGCCGCTGGCCGCGCCATCCGGGGCTTCTTCCTGACGAACGTCCTCCTGTTCGGCGGGCTCGCGGTCTACTCGGGCCGCCTGCTCGCGGCCGCATCCGCCGGCACGATCCCGGGCGGTCCGGCCGCCTTCCCCCTCCTGGGCAGCACGGCCCTGACGCTGACCGGCAACGGCTCCAAGCTCTTCCGCGCCATCTCGTCCGAGCGGTCGCCGTTCGGGCCCGTCTTCGAGGCGCTTTTCCGCCTCGGCGCGGGCGCGCGCGAGACGCCGCTCGGCCTTCAGTTCAACGGCATCTACACCCTTCCCGACGGGACCGTCGCGGCCAAGACGAGCGTCGCGATGGGCCTGCTCGCCTCGGGTGGCGGGGCCGAGGCGCCAATCCCCGTCGCCAACGTCGTCGGCGAGACCGTCGACGGGCAGGCGTTCACGAGCCCGCTCGTGCCGTTCTACGCCCGCATCCGCCGCGGCGAGCCGTTCGTCGCCCCGCCGACGCCGCCGGCCGACCTCGCGGCGTTCCTCGATGCGCTCGGCGCGCTCATCCCGTACGGCGAGCGCGACGGCTTCGCGGTCATTCCGGGCGCGGGCCGCGACTGGCACCTCGGCCTCCAGCAGACGCTCTATCCCAACGCCATCGGCGCGCTCCAGGAGCGCCTCGCCGCGACGGCCGCCTCGCTCCCGGGCTCCGACGACGACGTGGCGGTCACGTCGGCGATGGAGCCGCTGTTTATCGCCGAGATCGGCGCCCTCATCGATCAGGTCCGCGAGGACTACGCCTCCTGAGCCATGCTGCGACGCCTCTTTCTGATCGCCGCGCTCGGCGCCGCGGCGTTCGTCTCGGAGCCGGCCCTCGCCCAGCGCCCCCCCTCGCGAGAGGAGATCAGCCGGCTCGAGCGGACCATTGCGAATCGCATCGACGACTCGACAGGTGCGCGAAACGCGGCCAACCGGCTCACAGATGGCGATAGCGAAGACGAACGAGAGAATGCGGAGCAGCGGGTTCGGGACGCGAACGTGCTGCTCGGCTCGGCGCGCGACAGCCTCGCAGCGGCAAGGCAACGCCTCGCCGAGGCAGCCGAAGCGCCACCTGAGGACCGCACGGAGGCGGACGAACGCACGACCAGTGAGACGGGCCAGGGCAGTTCGCGCTCGCGTGCAGAAGCCGATGCAGAGGCTGACGCACAGAACGCCGGCCTGGAAACGACCGACCCTGCGGCGCCCTGGTACGCGAATGTGGCAGTGCTCGGGTTGA
>DASVSE010000304.1:0-4890 GCA_036388235.1 Rubricoccaceae bacterium
CCCGAGGCGCCACTCGCGTACCGGGTTGCGCCTGCGCTGCCGCCCGAGGCGGAAGCGGAGGCCGCCCGGATGGCCGTCGACGCCCACCGCGCCCTCGGCCTCGCCGACGTCTCGCGGTCGGATGTCCGGATCGACCGTGCGGGCTGCGTCTGGTTTCTCGAAGTCAACGCCTTGCCGACGTTCGCGCCCGACGGCACGTTCGCCGTCCTCGCCGAACTCGACGGCGTCCCGTACTCCGAGTGGCTGGCAGGCGTGCTCGGCCACGCCATCCAGCGTGTCACGACGGGTTAGCTCTGCCAAGCCGAGCGATGCTGTGTCATCCCGGGACGTGGGGAAGACGGTCGACTCAGCGGATCTGGTGGAAGGCGGCTGTCTGGTCCTGGGTGAGCCCGCCCTCGTAGATCTGCGGCGTCGGGACTTCGATGACGATGGGCTCATCCTCGGTCCCGGGCTCTGGCTTGATCACAACGGGGAATAACTCGAACCCGTACGGTGAGCACCCGCCGTCGCCAGTGACGCTGCAGTCGAACTGGTTGAGCGTGCGCGTGTCTCCGTTGAGAGCCGTAAAGGTGTACGGGTACACGAGCGTGGGCAGGCTCGGGATGAAAGCGGTCGTCGCCGTGCGCTGGACGGCCCTTCGCGCCTCGCTGTCGGGACGGTTGAGCAGACGCGGAATCTGCTCGTCGGTGAGGACGAATCCCGTTCGCACGCGGGTCCGGTAGTCGGTTTCAAGGCCGAGCTGGCGAATGGCGCGGAAGAAGCCAACGTAGCCGCGGAGCGGGAGTGTCTCGAAAAGGTCAACATCCGGCGTCAGGAAGGTCCTACTGGTAAAGAGAACCCCGTTGGCCTGTTCCGTCGACTCGCCTACGAGGATGCCGTCGATACTGACCGTGTCCCCGTTCCGAGAGACCGTCAGAACGGTCCCGTCGGAGGCCGTCAGCCGCAGCCCGTCTGTGAGATCGGCGTGGGTGTACCGGCCAGACACGACGTGCACGCCCGTGATGTGCGCGACGAGCGAGGCCTGCGCCGCTTCGGCGAGAAGCGAGGCGAGCGGAGCGGGACGCTCCGAGTACGTCGCGTTGGACGGCGCGAAGACGGTAACGGCCTGTCCCCGGTCTGAAACTGCCGCCAGCGGTAGGGGCAGGCGTCCGAGCGCCTCGAGAAAGCGGGTCAGATCGGGCCGGATGCGCATCCGCTCCCCGACCGAGAGCGTGCTCAGGATCGGCCCCCCGAGCAGGTACGTGTGGCCGTCCTGAGTCGTCTCGGAGCGAAGGACGCGCGTGCCGCCGACGTAAAGAATCCGGTTGGCGTCGCGGGTGACCGGGAGGCGGTCGCCGGCAAGCGTCGTCACGGTCTGCCCGACGAGCGCGTCGAGGTCCACGTTGCCCGGGAGTACGAGCGTGCGCAGCACACGGCGATAGATGTCGGCATTGGCCGGGGCGGTGAGCAGCGTCGTCGCGCCGCTGCCGAGGGCGGCGAAGCCGTCGTTGAGAGGGGCCAGGACGGTCAGCGGCCCGGTCGCCTCGGCTTCGGCGAAGACACCCGTCGTGCGGAGGGCGTTCGAGAGCGTCGAGAGCAGCGGCGAGAGTCGGACGCGCTCGGCCGTCGAGATGATGTCGAGCAGCACGTCGGCCGCCGGGTAGGCCACGCCGTTGGACCCCTCGAGCGGGTCGCTCACGTCGACCGTGATCCCGTTCACCGTCACCACCGGCCCGATCCTCCGCACGCGCAGCGTCGTCCCGGCGAGCGTCGTCAGCGTGGCGCCGTCGGTGAACGCCTCAGGCTCGAGGCGGCCGGCCACGATGTGGTGACGGAGCACGCGGCGGAGCGTCTCGCGCTGCGGCTCGGCAAAGAGGACCGGCTGGAAGTCGCTGCCGATGTAGCGGAGCGCGGTCTCGGTCGGGGCGAGGATCGTGAACGTGCCGTTCTCGATCTCGCGGTCGAGGCCCGTCAGCGCGAGCGCCTCGGCGAGCGGGACGTACCGGCCGCGGGCCTCGAAGCGGCCGACGAGGTCAGCCGCGACCGAGTCGTCGGCGGAGGGGCCGCCGTCGCAGGCCGCGCCGATGAGGGCGGCCAGGGCGAGGCTGGCGACGAGGCGGGCCGTGCGGACTGCTCGGCGGGCGAGGGGCAGAGCAGAAGCGGTCGGCATCGGCAGGGAGGGGAGGGCCGGCGAAGCTAAGGGTCTCCAATGCCGCCGGCCGTTAGGGCACGCCGGAGCGCCCGACAACCAGTCCGCAGCCGCCGCTACTTTGCCGCGTCGCCCGCTCCGCTGCCCCGATGCCCCGACGTTTGCTTCGCCTGTCGCCCGCTCTCCGGCTCGCCCTGTTCGCTGCTGTCGTGGGCGTCGCGGCGCGGCCCACCGCGGCTCAGCCGGCAACGCTGCGTGGCTTTGTCTCCGATGCGGCCGACGGGCAGCCGCTCATCGGCGCCAACGTCGTCGCGACGCCGCTCGGTGGCGACGGCGAGGTGCGCGGGACGGCGACCGACCCCGACGGGTTCTACGGCATCGTCGGGCTGCCGCCGCGGCGCTACGTGGTCCGCTTCTCGGCCGCCGGCTACACGGCCCGGGTGGACACGCTGGCGCTCGTGCCCGGCGTGCGCTCCTACGACATCGCGCTCGCCCCGACCGACCTCGGCGAAGCCGTCGTCGTCGCCGAGGGACCAGGAGGCAGCGCCGACGTCGACGCCGGCCTGCAGCGGATCAGCCCCGAAGACGTCCGCTCGGTCCCCGCGCCGGACGTCGCCGGCGACCTCGTCAACTACGTCGTCTCGCTCTCGGGCGTCGTCACGTCCGGCGACCGCGGAGGCCAGTTGTTCATCCGCGGCGGCGAGCCGACCCAGAACCAGGTCTTTCTCGACGGCATCCCCGTCTTCCAGCCGTTCCACGTGCTCGGCTTCTACTCGGCGTTCCCCGCGGATCTGCTCCAGACGGCCGACCTCTACGCCGGCGGGTACGACGCGGGCTACGGCGGCCAGATCTCGTCCGTGCTCGACGTGACCTCGCGCACGGGCAACCTGCGGCGCGTCTCCGGAACCGCGAGCGTGGCGCCGTTCGTGGCGAGCGCCTCCATCGAGGGCCCCGTCGTCCGCGACCGCGTCTCGTTCCTGGCATCGGCGCGCATCTCGACCGTGGACCTCATTGCCGCCCGGTACGTCTCGGCTGCGCTGCCCTTCCAGTTCGGCGACGTTTTTGGGCGTGTTTACTACCCCGTTACGGCCAAAAGCCGCCTCTCGCTGACGGCGCTGCGGACGTGGGACCGGGGTGGCATCGGCGATCCTGAGGCGTCTGTGACGGATGTGACGCGGGCCGAGGAGGTGAACTACCAGAACACGGGCATTGGGCTGCGCTATCTGCTGCTGCCGTCGGACGAGCCCGTGCTGGCCTCGGTCCACATCTCCTACGCAGACCTCAACACCGAGCTCGGGCCGCGGACGGCCGTAAGCGCGGACGAGGATGCCCGGCTGCGGCGCCGCTCGGGCCGTCGCCGCGTCGACGCCGCGTTCGACCTCACGTACCTCTTCCGCCGGGTGACGCTGCGGACGGGCGGCTTCGTGTTTACCAACCTCATCGGCTCCGAGCTCGGGGGGCAGTTTCAGAACATCGAAACCGAGCGCGTGACGTTCGCCGAGGCGGGGTTCTACCTGCAGCCCGAAGTCACGCTCGGCGGGCTGCGCGTCTCGCCGGGCGTCCGCGTGACGTCCCTGCCCAAGCAGGGCCAGGCGTTTGTCGAGCCGCGCCTGCGCGCCGCGTTCGAGGCGGGCCGGCACCGCATCAGCCTCGCCGCGGGCATCTATAACCAGCCCGTCGTCGGCGTGAGCGACCGCCGCGACGCGACGAGCGTGTTTACGGCGTACACGCTCGCCCCGGACAACCTCACCCCGCGCGCGACGCACCTCATCGCCGGGTACCGCCTCCGCGCGACCGACTGGGCCGAGGTCTCCGTCGAGGGCTTCGCCAAAACCCTCGACGACCTCTCGGTCGCCGAGTTCACGGCCGTCCCGCGCCTGACGACCAACCTGCTGTCGGCCTCGGGAACGGCCCGCGGCATCGACCTCCGCGCCGAGGTGCGCCGCGGGCGCGCCCAGATGACGGTCAACTACGGCCTCTCGTCGGTCGAGTACCAGACGGTCAACGCGCGCAACGACCTCCAGTTTGGCGACGCCACGTTCCGCTTCCGCCCCGGCCACGACCGCCGCCATCAGGCGACGGTCGTGGCGAGCGCCTACGTCGCCGGCGTGACCATCGCGACGCGCTTCCAGTTCGGCAGCGGCCTGCCGTACAGCCGCGCCCTCGGCTTCGACCAGTACCTCTTCCCCGACGGCTCGCCGGACCTGTACAACGACCCTGGCACGGCACGGGTGCTCTACGAGCGCCCGTTCAACGCCCTTCTGCCGGACTACCACCGCCTCGACGTGACCGTCGAGCGCATCTTCCCGCTGCGCTCGGCCCTACTGACCGTCCAGGCGGGCCTGCTTAACGCCTACGACCGCGCCAACCTGTTCGCATACGACATCTTTACGCTGCGCCGCGTGGACCAGCTTCCCGTCGTGCCGACGCTCGGCATTCGCCTCGATACCCGATGACCCGCCTCGCCTTCCTGTTTCTCGCCGCTCTCGTGGGCGCTCCACTTGCCGGGTGCGACGACGCCATCGAGTCGCCGGGCAGCCTCCAGGGCACGTACACGCTCTGGGGCGCGCTCAACCCGCAGGCAGATGTGCAGAGCGTCCGCGTGGTGCCGGTCCGCGACACGATCTCGCTCGGCTCGGCGGCCCCTCTGCCCGTCACGGTCGCCTCGGTCGACCTCGAGACCGGCGCTGAGACGGCATGGCGCGACAGCGTCGTCACGTTCCGCGACGGGACCGTCGGGCACATCTTTAACGCACGCCTGC
>DASVSE010000305.1:0-1576 GCA_036388235.1 Rubricoccaceae bacterium
GCCTCGGGCCGGGCGAGGTGGAGGCCGTAGACGCGCAGCGTCTCGGACGGGGCGAGCGAGCGGGCGACGCGCAACAGCGACGGCCCCGATGACGGGAGCGAGACCGGAACGATGACGGTCGTGGGCCGGTCGTCGAGGTAATCGTCGGGATCGGCCTCGGACTCGATGAGACGCTGCGGGTAGATCCACTCCAGCAGCGGCGACGTCATGAACGTCGTCGCGAGGGCCATGAGGACCATCATCGCGAAGAGCGCCGGCGAGATCACGCCGAGGTCGAGGCCGATCGTGAGAATGACGAGCTCCATCAGGCCGCGCGTGTTCATGAGCACGCCGAGACCACCGGCCTCGCGCCACGAGAGACCCGTGAGTCGAGCGGCGAGTGCGGAGCCGCCAAACTTGCCAGCGACGGCGACGAGCATCACGAGCCCGAAGAAGCCCCACATTTCGGGCCCCTGGACGAGACCAATGCTCGTCCGAAGGCCCGTCGAGGCGAAAAAGAGCGGCAGGAAGAATACGACCGTCACGTCTTCGAGCTTTTCCGTCAGGTCGCGGACAAACTCCCGCTCGCGCGGCAGGACGGCGCCGTAGAGGAAGGCCCCGAACAGGGCGTGGATGCCGAGCCACTCGGTGATGGCGGCCGAGACGAGCAGCCCGAGCAGGACGAGCCCGAGCACGTCCTGCGTCATCCGGCCGCGGCTCTCGTAGAGCCGCAGTAGATGCCGCAGGAGCGGCTTCACCGCGAAGAACATCGCGGCGACGTACACGGCCGTCCCCGCGAACGTGAGCCACAGCGGCAGGTCCGTGTCGCCGGCGCGGACGATGGCGACGACGACTGCGAGCAGGCTCCACGCCGTCACGTCGTCCACGGCTGCGCAGGCGAGCGCGACGACGCCGAGCTTGGTCCGCAGCAGGTTGCGCTCGACGAGGATGCGCGCGAGGACCGGAAAGGCCGTCACGCTCATCGCGGCGCCGAGAAACAGCGCGAAGCCTGTAAAGTCCACGCTCGCGTCGCTCAACCGCGGGTACAGGTACAGCGCGAGAATGGAGCCGAGCAGGAACGGCGCGATGATCGAGACGTGGCTCGTCACAACGGCCGCCTCGCCGCGCCCGCGCAGCAGGCGCGGGTCGAGTTCGAGCCCGACGAGGAACATGAACAGCAGCAGCCCGACCTGGCTCAGCGTGCCCAGCACGCCAAGACTCTCGGCCGGGAAAATCGCGACCGAGGCGGCAGGCCACGCCCACCCGAGAAGGCTCGGCCCGAGCAGGATGCCGGCCACCATTTCCCCGACGACCTGGGGCTGGCGAATAAGCCGGAAGGCATACCCGACGGCGCGGGCGACGCTCAGCACGACGGCGATCTGGACGATCAGAAGCAGGATTCCGTGCATCAGTGCGAGGCTTGAGCGGCGGCGGGGACGACGCGGACGGCCGAGAAGCGAGCCAGCGGGCATGCCGCGCAGCCTGGAATGCCGATCGTCCCGCTGAGGCGGCCTGCGACGCGGCCGCTCGCGCGGGCGCGCAGCCGGACCGGCTCGTGGCTGCACCCGGGCGAGACGTCGGAGCGGGCGCCGCCGTC
>DASVSE010000306.1:0-4009 GCA_036388235.1 Rubricoccaceae bacterium
CGGACGGGCTCGGCCGCGCGGACCGGCGCCTGACGGACCGGTGCTGCTTCTCGGACAGGGGCCTGGCGCACCGGCTCCGTCTGGCGGACGGGTGCCTGACGGACTGGCTCGGCCTGACGAACCGGCGCCTGGCGCGTCGGCGACATCGTCTGCGTCGGGGCCGTGGCGCGTGTCGGTGCGCCTCCTCGGGTCGGCGCCTCGCCGAGAGCAGGCGCGGGCGTGGCCGCACGCGTCGGCGCGCCGCCGCGCGTCGTCCGCGTCGGTGCCGCGGTGGTCGAGCGTGTCGGAGCCGTCCCGACGGTTGGGCCGTCGATCTGGGGCACGGCGCCGCCTCGGACGGGCCGAATGCCGCCCGTCTGCGGCGCCTCATCGGCGAGTGCGGCTGCGGTCAGCCCAACCCGCGACGGAACCCGGGTCGGCGAGGTACGCGTCGGCGGGAGGCTGGCTACGGCAGGCGCGCGCGGCGGGACGACCGAGGGCGCTCCGCGGACCGGCCCGCGCTCGCCGTCGTCGGTTCCGGTCGAGCCATAGTAGCCGGAGCCGCCCTGCCCGTAGCCGGGGCTCCCGTAGTAGCCGGGCCCGTACGAGCCGTCGTAGTAGCCATCCTGGTACCCGTCGTGGTACCCCGATCCGTAGCCATAGCCGCCGCCCCAACCCCCGCCCCAGCCGATGGAGACGGTCAGGCTCGGGCCGTAGAAGTACGGATCGAAAAAGTATGCGTCGTAGTAATACGGGTCGTAGAACGACGCACCGTAGTAGTACGGATCGTAGTAGCTGTTAAAGCGCGCCGAGCGCCAGTAGCGCCGCGACGCATAGCGGTGGCGCCACGTGTCCTGCCAGCCGTAGGCGAGGTACGGGCGGTACGTCCGGTAGGGGCGGTAATACGTGTACAGCGAGGGGTAAAATGCCGGATCGTCGTAGCGGTAATAGTCCGACGCGTAGCCGCCGTAGTAGTACGCGTCGTCCGCGTACCCGTCTGCATAGTCTTCCTCGGCGTACCCACTCTCCTCGTAGCCCGTGCCCGCCGCGGCGTCGGTGTAGTACGTGTTCTGGTCGTCGTAGTAGTACCGCGAGACGGTCACACCGTCTTCCGATGCGACAGCTGTGCCGAGGCCGTACGGGTCGGGGTCTTTGGTGATGGCTTCGGCAACGGGCGGCAGGGTGCCCGCGTCGATGTCGAGCGAGTCACCGTACGGGTTGGCCGGGATCTGCATCGTCGCCGAGAGGCCAACGCGCGCCGATGCGGGCGGAGCAGGCTCCGGCTCAGGGCGCGACGACGCGCAGCCGGGCGCGACGAGCGCCGCAACGGCGATGGCAGCGGCCGCAGGGACCGAGCGCAGGACAAGGCGGAGTGACGAAAGCGGGCGCATGGCGGCGAGAGGGCTAGGCGGAGAGCCGCGCGAAGAGGGACAGAAGAGGCCTGCCCGGACGCACGTCCCGGTATATTTGCGGCCCCTGTTCCCGATACGGGCCGCGCGCGGCCCGGTGCAAGTAACGCCCCAACGGCGCCTGCGTTCTGACTGAACGCATCCCCCAACCCGCCTGGTGTGCGCACCGGGACCCGACCCGAATGGCCGAGACGATTACGCCCCGCACGACCGACTACGCGCAGTGGTACCAGGACGTCATCCGCGCCGCGCGCCTCGCTGAGACGTCGCCCGTGCGCGGCTCGATGATCCTCCCGCCCAACGGCTACGAGCTGTGGGAAAACATGCAGGGCGCGCTCGACGGGATGTTCAAGGCAACGGGCCACCGAAACGCGTACTTCCCGCTCTTCATCCCGAAGAGCTTTCTGGAAAAGGAAGCAGATCACGTCGAGGGCTTCGCCAAGGAGTGCGCCGTCGTGACGCACTACCGGCTGAAGACGGACGACGACGGTGCGCTCGTCGTCGACCCCGACGCCGAGCTCGACGAGCCGCTCATCGTCCGCCCGACAAGCGAGACGATCATCTGGGACACGTACAGCCGCTGGATCCAGTCCTGGCGCGACTTGCCGATCAAGCTCAACCAGTGGGCCAACGTCGTCCGCTGGGAGATGCGGACACGCCTGTTTCTCCGCACGTCGGAGTTCCTGTGGCAGGAGGGCCACACGGCCCACGCGACTGAGGCCGAAGCTGTCGAGGAGACGCGGACGATGCTCGGCGTCTACGCGACGTTCGCCGAGGAGTGGATGGCGATGCCGGTGGTCAAGGGCGTCAAGACCGAGTCCGAGCGCTTCCCGGGCGCCGTGGACACGTACTGCATCGAGGCGCTGATGCAGGACGGCAAGGCGCTCCAGGCCGGCACGAGCCACTTTCTGGGGCAGAACTTTGCCAAAGCGTTCGAGTGCACGTTCCAGAACGAGAACAACGAGCCCGAATATGTCTGGGCGACCTCTTGGGGCGTGAGCACGCGCCTCATCGGCGCGCTGATCATGACGCACGGAGACGACAAGGGCGTCGTGATGCCGCCGCGCCTCGCTCCGGTTCAGATCGGCATTGTCCCGATCACGGGTAAGGACTCGGCGCCTGTGCTGGAGGCGGCCCGCCGGATCGAGGCCGATCTCCTGGCTGCCGGCCTACGCGTCAACCTCGATGCCCGCGAGCAGTACCGCCCGGGCTACAAGTTTGCCGAGTTCGAGGCCCAGGGCGTGCCGCTCCGCCTCGCCATCGGCGGCCGCGACGTCGAGAACGGGACGGTTGAGATGGCGCGCCGCGACACGGGCGAGAAGGTCACGATCCCGCAGGAGGGCCTCGCATCGGTCGTGCGCGAGATGCTCGACACGATACAGACGGCCCTCTACGACGCCGCCAAGGCCCGCCTCGCGGCCGGGACGGTCCACGCCGAGACCGAGACCGACTTCCGGGCAGCTATCGAGGCCGGCGGCTTCGTCGTCGCGCCGTGGGACGGGACGGCCGAAACCGAGGCGCGGATCAAGGAGGAGACCAAGGCGACGATCCGCTGCATCCCGTTCCCTGGCCAGATCGACGGGACCGAGAAGCCCGGCACCGATCCCGTCTCGGGCCAGCCTGCGGCGGGCCGCGTCGTCTACGCCCGCGCGTACTGAGCCCACCCGCGCCGATGCCCGACCCGTCCCGACGCGCCCGAGCGCTTCGCCCCGAGGGCGACGAGCGGACGCGGGCCTACCGGCTCGCCAACGCCGTCTCGTACTTCCTCAACCCGCTCGTCTTCCCGCCGGTCGCGTTCACGCTCATCGACGCGCACTTCGGCGCGAGCCCGTTGCAGCTGCTGTGGACGTTCGGCGTCTCGGTCGTGTTTTTCTGCTTGGTGCCGCTGCTTTACGTCGTCGGGATGATCCGTGCGGGGCGGATCGAGAGCCTCGAAGTGCGCGACCAGCGGAGCCGCCTGGGGCCGCTGCTCGTCGGGATCGCGTCGTATGCCATCGGGGCCCTCTTGCTGTGGCGGACGGTCGAGGGGCCGGCGCTGCCGCTCATCGTCGCCTTTGCGGCCCTGTTCCCGGTCAACACGGCCGCGATCCTGCTCATCAACCTGCGGTGGAAGATCTCGCTCCACATGACGAGCCTGGCGGGCTTCGTGAGCGTGCTTCTGTTCACGGCCCTGACCGTCTGGCGCGACCTGCCCCCCGGCATCGAGACGGCGCTGACGATTGCGACCGTCGGGCCGCTGCTCGCGCTCGTGCCGCTGCTCATGTGGGCGCGCGTGCGCGTCGGGGCGCACACGCGCGGGCAGGTGATCGCTGGAGCGCTCTACGGCCTCTTTGTGCCGATCGCCGAGCTGTACCTCATCGTCTACCGCGTCCTCGACCTCGCATAGCGCGCCGGGGCACGCGGGTGGGGATCGGCGGCGGCCGGGCGCGTCGGTAGTTTGGGGCTGCACGCGCTCCCCGCCCGCTATCGGCCCGTTGGCACCCGTCCCGCTTTCGCCTCTTGCGCGGCTTGCCCGCGCCCCGATGGTTCCGCCAATGGTTGTCTCCTTCCCGCTCGCGGGGCGTCGTCTCGCGTGGAGCGCGGCGCTCGCCGTCTTGTTTCTCGCCACGGCTGCGCAGGCC
>DASVSE010000307.1:0-3692 GCA_036388235.1 Rubricoccaceae bacterium
GCAACCCCGACCGCCCGACGCACCCGCTGAAGAAGCGCGCCGACGCCGGCGGGTTGACGATGCTCAACGCCCGGCACGAGGACAACCCGCGGCTCTACGACGAGGACACGCGGCAGCTGACGCCCTACGGCCGGACGTACATCGGCAAGCTCGACCGCCTCACCGGGGCCCGTAAGGAGCGGCTGCGCTACGGCCGCTGGGCCGGCGCCGAGGGCATGGTGTACGAGTCCTGGACGGAGTCCGTGCACCTGGTGGGCCGCTTCGAGCCGCCGAAGGAGTGGCGCCGCATGCGCGCGATCGACTTCGGGTACACCAACCCGTTCGTGTGCCAGTGGTGGGCGCAGGATCCGGACGGCCGCCTGTTCCTCTACCGCGAGATCTACCGCACCAAGCGCCTCGTGCGCGACCACGCGGCCGACATCCTGCGGCTCTCCGTCCACGCCGACGGCACGCCCGAGGCGATCGAGTTCACCGTCACCGACCACGACGCCGAGGACCGCGCCACGCTCGAAGACGCCGGCATCGACACGGTCGCGGCCGATAAGCGGGTCTCGGTCGGCATCGAGGCCGTCAACGCGCGCCTCGCATTCGAGGACGGCGAGGGCAACCGCCTGGGCGACGGCCCGCGGCTGTTCATCATGCGCGACGCGCTCGTCGAGCGGGACACCGAGCTGGAGGACGCCGGGCGCCCGTGCTCGACCGCCGAGGAGATCCCGGGCTACGTCTACCCGCAGGACAGCGCAGGCAAGGCCGTGAAGGAGGCGCCGGTCAAGGTGGACGACCACGGCTGCGACACGGCGCGCTACCTCGTGATGGCCGTCGACGACCCGACGCCGATCCAAATGTTCGCCTTCTGACCGCGCGGACATCCGCGCACCCTCGATATGTGGCCGCTCGTCGCCTGGCTCCTGCTCTTCCCGCTCACGCTGCCCGCCTCCGACTGGCTAACGGCTCGGGCCGGGCGTGTCCCGGGCACGCCGTCACCGTCGGCTATGCGGGCGACGCTCGCGCTCTACCTCACAGTGGCCATCGTCCTCGCCGCTCACGCCTTCCTGCGATGAGCAGCGTCGGCATCCACGCTCTCGGCCGACGTGGCCGCACGATGGGTTACCAGCCGCCCCCGCCACCACCCTGTCCGCAGAGACCCCTGCGCTACGCCGACCCGGCGGACGAGGCAGACATGGACATGGGCGCCGTCGCGTGTCCAGCGGATGCCTACGCCGCCGTCCTTGACGAGCGCGGGCTCACGCTCGTGAGCAAAGTCGAACTCACTCGGCGGCCTACTGGTCCTCGTCCCGTCATCCCTCAAGCGCCCCCGTGCCGCCGCTGATGTACTCGCTTCTCGCCCCGTCGCACCCGGTCCGCACCGCCCCCGCGATCGTCGCCCCGACCCTCGCTCGCGCGGCCGCGTCCCTCGGCATCTCGGACGACAACGCCCCGACCCTCGCCCAGCAGCGGACGGCTTACCGCGGCCTCATCGCGATGGCCTCGCGCATCCGCTCGAACCGCGTCGGCAAGGCCCTCGCCCGTGCGCGCGCGCAGCGTGAGGTCGAGCAGGACCGCTTCGAGCCCGTCGAGCAGGCGCACCCGTGGGCACGCCTGCTCCGGCAGCCACACCCGTCGCTCTCGGCGCGGTCGCTCTGGAGCTGGGTGCAGCAGGCGAAGGATCTCGGCCGAGGCGCGTTCCTCGTCATCGAGCGCGACGGCGCCGGCCGGCCGCTCTACCTGCACCCCGTCTTCCCGTCGTTCGGCGAGGTCAAGCCCGTCGGCTCGGCCTCGGGCAGCGTCGAGTCGTACGTCTTCCACCGCGCCGACGGGCAGCGCCAGACGTGGGAGGCGCGCGACGTCGTGTGGATCCGCCACCCGCACCCGGTCAGCCCTTTCGAGAGCGCCTCGCTACTCGAGCTCACGGCCTACGAGTCCGACACGGACCTCTATGCCCGGATCTACCTGCGCGACCTGCTCCGGCGCGGCGGCGCGCCGAAGCTCCAGATCACGAGCGAGCAGCCCGTCGACGGCAAGAGCGCGCTCGAGCTTTCAGCGCGGCTCAGTCCAGCTGTCCTCAATCAGAACGCGTCCCAGCTCATCCCTGTCTTCGGCAAGGGTGCCCGCGTCGAGACGATCGGGCTCTCGGCCAAGGACATGGAGTTCGTCCAGGCGGCTGGGCTTACGCGTACCGACCTGCTCCAGACGTGGGGCATCCCCGAGGGGCTCTTCTCGGACCGCGCCAACCGGGCCAACGCCGACGCGGCCCAGTACATCCTGGCCGACCTCACCCTGCAGCCCGAGACGGACGACGCCTGCGACCAGCTCACGACGCAGCTGCGGGCTGCGTTCGAGCCGGCCGGGCAGCCCTCCTCGGCGGCCATCCTCGCGCTCACCGTCGTGCCGCCGAACGTCGTGCCGCTCGATCCGGACCTCGCGCTCAAGACCGACGAGTCGCACCTCCGGACCGGGCTACGCTCGATCGACGAGCTGCGCGAGCGCGACGGCGTCGAGGCGTGGGGCGGCGACGCGGCCCGGCCGATGATCTCGGCCGCCGTCATCCCGATCGCGGCGCCGGTCGCGGACGCGGGCGGGGGAGAGGAGGCGGCCATCCCCGAGCAGGCGCTCAACGGTGCCCAGGTGCAGGCGGCCGTCGAGATCGTCGCGCAGGTTGCCCTCGGCGCGCTGCCGCGGCCGACGGGCGTTCAGATGCTCATGACGTTCTTCAACCTGAGCACGGACGCGGCCGAGGCGGTCATGGGCACGGTCGGCAACGGGTTCGTGCCGGTGGCCCCTGCCGAGGCCGCGCCGCCGGCGACGTCCGCCGACCCAGCAGCCGACCGCTCCCGTGCCATCCTCCGGATGCTCGGCCGGCTCCGCGTCGCCGGCGTCATGACGCGGACCGACTTCGACTCGGAGTGGCGCGCCGTCGACGCGCTCAAGGTCAAGGCCGAGCGCCCCGTCGAGGCGGCGGCGCTCGCGTACCTCTGCAAGATGGGCGCGGCCGTCGCCACGCAGATCGCGGAGTCTCGGTCGCTCCGCAAGGAGAGCAAGACGCCGGCGTCGCTGCTGAGCTTCGACGTGGCCACGTGGATCGAGGCGCTCGACGTGGACCTCGGACCGACGTTCGCCCGCGCCCTCCAGGCCGGGTTCTTCTCGGGCCTCGACCGCCTCGACATCGAGCTCGAGTTCGACGCCTCGCGGCCGTCGGTGCGCCGCGCCCTCGCTCGCGTGATGGAGAAGGCGACGAGCATTCCGAAGACCATGCGCGACGCCGCTGAGGGCGCCGTGCGGGACGGGCTCGCGGCCGACGAGGACGTCGACGCGATCGCGGCCCGCGTCCGGGCGCTCTTCGACGACATGGCCCCGTGGAAGGCCCGGCAGATCGCGCAGACGAGCGGCACGCAGGCGTTCGAGGCGGGGCAGCTGGAGAGCTACTCCCGCGCCGGTGTCTCGAAGAAGGGGTGGCTTAGCCAGCGTGACGGCAAGGTGCGGCCTGAGCACGACGCTGTCGACGGTGAGGTCGTCGGCGTGGACGAGGCGTTCAGCAACGGCAGCCAGCACCCGGAGGACCCGGGCTGCCGGTGCACGACGTACCCCGTCCTCGACGACCGCAGCGCGCCGGCGTCGTCGGCTCCGTCAGACGCCTGGGTGCAGCGCCGAAACGAGCACATCCAGGCAGCCTACCGAGCGGCCATCAAGGGACG
>DASVSE010000308.1:0-6667 GCA_036388235.1 Rubricoccaceae bacterium
CGATTCCGGTCGAAGCCGACGACGACGGGCGCATGCGCCTCGACGCGCTCGTTGACCTCCTTGCCTCGGGCCGCGTCGGGACGGTCGTCTTGACAGCCGCGACGACCGGTCTCGGCACCGTCGATCCCATTGCCGAGGCGATTCCGCTGTGCCGCACGCATGGCGTCCGCGTTCACATCGATGCGGCCTACGGTGGCTTCTTCCGTCTTCTGGCCGGGACCGATGCGCCACACGGGTTTCCGGCCGCCGACTTCATGGCGATTGGCGACGCCAACTCGGTCGTTGTGGACCCGCACAAGCACGGGCTCCAACCCTACGGCTGCGGCGCAGTCCTCTTCCGCGACCCGGCCGTCGGGCGGCACTACCGCCACGACTCGCCTTACACCTACTTCACTTCCGAGGCCCTCCACCTCGGCGAGATCAGCCTCGAATGCTCACGCCCCGGTGCGGCCGCGGCGGCGCTCTGGCTGACGCTCCGGGCGCTGCCGCTGCGTGCCGACGATGGCCTCGGGCCGATCCTCGCCGCTGGCCTCCGCGCTGCCCGCGACCTTGCAACTCGCCTCGACGCGTCCGAGCGGTTCCACGTCTGGGCGCCTCCGACGACCGACATCGTGGTCTACGCGCCGAAGACGGACGCCGTCTCCACGACCGACGCCGCCTCGGGCGCGATCTTCGAGGCGGGCATGACCGACCCGGCTGACCCGCTGTTTCTCTCGCTCTACCGCCTCGACGCGGCCCGCCTCGGCCGCCGCTGGGGCCTCGCCCCCGACGCGCCGTCGGCGCGCGTGCTGCGGAGCGTGCTCATGAAGCCCGAGCACGAGCCCGCCGTGCCGTGGATTGCCTCTCGCCTCGACCGCCTCGCCGATGCCCGCTGACCCGACTCAAAGCCCTGGCGTCCTCGTCGGACGTAACCCCGTCCGCGAAGCGCTCGAACGCGCCGATGCGCGCGTCGAGAAGGTCGTGCTGCAGCGCGGCGCCCACGGCTCTGGCATCGACGCCATCCGGCGGCTCGCGCGTGAGGCCGGCGTGCCCGTCCTGAGCGTGCCCGCGCAGCGCGTCGAGTTTCTGGCGCCGCGGCAGACGCACCAGGGCGTCGTCGCCATCGTCGCGCCGGTCGCCTACGCAGACCTCGACGAGATGCTCGCCGGCATCGCGCCGGGCCTCGACGCCGTCCGCGCCGCCAAGCCCATCGTCGTCGTACTGGACGAGATTGAGGACCCGCACAACTTCGGCGCCATCCTCCGGAGCACGGTCGCGGCTGGCGGGGCGGGTGTCATCGTCCCCGAGCGCCGCATGGCGCCGCTCTCGTCGACGGCCGTCAAGGCGAGTGCGGGGACGGCGCTGCGCATTCCAATCGCGCGCGTCTCCAGCCTCGCGGCGGCGCTGGAGCAGATCAAGGAGCGCGGCTACTGGGTCGTCGGGCTCGACGGCGGCGTCGCGCTCCGCGGCGACCCCGAGCGGTTCACCGTCTGGGACTACGACTGGGACCGCCCGGTCGTGCTCGTCGTTGGGAATGAGGGCCGCGGCCTGCGGTCGGGCGTGCGGGCGGCGTGCGATGCGCTCGTCGAGATCCCGATCCGCGGGGCGGCCGAGTCGCTCAACGCATCCGTCGCGGCTGGTGTGGCGCTGTTCGCGGCTGCGCGCGTGGAGCGGGGGGCAGCGGCCTAACAAACGGCGGGGCGGCCGACCCGTGGTCAGCCGCCCCGCCGCTCCCTCTTACCCGTCCGGACTGGCCGGCCGGGTTTCTCACCCAACCCTTGGGGAGACTCGTGGCCCGGCACCAAGCGCCGGGCACGGCGCGCTACGAGCGGCGCCGGAGACCGTAGACGATCTTGCGGATCGTGTCGAACTGGAGGTAGGGGTGCTGCTCGCGGAGCTCCTCGATGGCCTCGTAGGCGGGCACGTTGTGCTCGCGGAGCGTCCGGAACTGCTGCCGGATCTGGTAGTCGCGCACGCCCTTCTCGTTGAGCAGGTTGTGCTGGGCGAGCATTTCGTAGACGTCGGACGGGACAAGGCCGCCGAGCGGGTTCGGGTCGAAGCGGATCTCCATCGGGGTGACGGTCGGGTGGGCGGGCCGGGCTGGGGAGCCCGAACGGAGGGTACGGACGGTCCGCAGCGCTCCCAAGACAGCCGCGCCGAACGGTCTAATCCTCCGGCTGAACGGTCGGACGCTCCCCTGAGCGGCGCACCGTCCCCAGCGTGACGCCGACGACCGGGGTCACGGTCTGGGCATCCAGCCAGCGCTGGCCGTCGTCTTCTCGAATGCGGCCTGCGACGAGCACGCGGTCTTCGACGGTGAGGCTGTCGCGTTCGGCGCCCCGGACCTCAAAGGCGTGGTCCGCCGTCCCGACCCAGATCTGTCCGTCGGATCCGACGGCGCTGACCGTTCCGTCCATCTCGGCGGTCACGATCCGGCCTCCGAGGGCGACCGTGTCGAGATACGCCAGTGGAGCCGCCCCGAGGGCGAGCGTCGAGCGGGGCGGGACCGCAAGGAGCCACACGCCCGCTGCCGCGCACGCGAGAACGACCGCCCCCCATGCAAGCGCAGACCCGCGCGCGCGGTGGGCGCGGGACCCGTGCGACGCGGGCTCGCGTCCGGGGGGGGCAGCCTGCTCGCTCGGGCTCACGACGCCGCGTGGACCGTGCGGTTGGTCCGGACGGGTGGCACGGCAGTCGTCTCTTTGCTCACGGCCGCCGTCTCGGTGAGGGTCCGCAGGCCGGTCCCCTGCACCAAGAGCGCGATCGCTCCGGCGACGGCGTAAAAGACAAGCTGCGCCGCATGTCCGAGCACGGCGTACGACGTCGCGGGCGAGACGGGGACGCTGAACAGGAGGACGAGCGTCTGGATGGTAGCGTAGTGGAACGAGCCGGCGCCGCCCGGGGCGGGAAGCGTCATCCCGACCGCGCCGACGGTCATCAGCGCCCACGCGTCAATCGGGCCGAGGCTGTAGGCCGCGTCCATGCCGAGAATGCGCAGCGGGAGGTAGGACATCGTGGCGTAGCACGCCCAGATGAGGAGCGTCGACGCGGCCAGAGCGACCGGCCGGCCGGTCCGGACTAGCGTCAGCGCGCCGTCTCGAAACTGGGCGGCGAGGCCGCGCCCGGCAGGCGCTGCATCTGCGGTCGCCCGACGCGCTCGGAGCCGCAGCACGACGATCGCGGCGACGACGGCAAGGACCCCGACCGCGAGCAGGACGTCGACAGCCGCTGGCAAGCCGGCAATGAGCCGCTCGATGCCCCGTGCCGCCTCGACGGCGACTGCCCCGAGTCGGTCTCCAAACCACAGCGAGACGCTCGCCAGGGCGAGGGCCAGCATCGCCACGTCGAGCAGACGCTCGGCGACGACCGTCCCGGCGACTGCCACGAACCCGAGCGGGCGACGGGCGGCGACGTTGCCCGCCCGCACAGCCTCGCCGAGGCGGGGCACGGCGAGGTTGACGAGGTACCCGATCATCACCGACGACAGCGCGACGCCGAACGGCGTCCGGTCGGTCTGCGGCGTGCCGTCGGATTGCGGGAGCGTGTCGAGCAGCAGCGTCCACCGCCACGCGCGCGCCGCGACCGAGAGAATGGTGACGAGCGCGAGGGGGAGGATCCAGCCCCACGCGCCATCGCGGAGGGCGCGCGCGACGGCGCCAAGGTCGGCCCCGCGGAGCGCGACGTAGAGCAGGCCGCCGCCGAGGGCGAAGCTGCCAGCGAGCGCGAGGCCGGTGCGGAGGCGTGGGGACACAGAGCGGGGGAGGAGAGCCGGATCAAGCTAGGGCGCCGCCCCGGCGGCGGGGTGCCGGCCGGGACGACGCAGACAAAACGCACGAACGCTCGGCCTACCGCAGGTCGACGACCTCGGTCCCGCGCGGCGCCTCAAACCGGAAAAGGCTCGGCGCGAGCGTCCGGTTTAGGCGCACGTTGCGGATGTCGAACTGGAGCGTCCCGCCGTTGCGGTCGTGGACGCGGACCCGCGTCGGGACGGCGTCGGACGAGCGGACGTAGAGCGTCGCGTCGCGGACGGACGAGCCGGACGCGCGCGGCCGCAGCGAGAGCACGTCGTACTGGACGCCCGCGAGCGTCGCCTTGGTCGCGCCGGTCGCGCGGAATACGCGCAGGTAGTCCGTAAAGAGCTGCCCGACGGAGAAGCCGACCTGGCCCTCGTCGTAGTCCTGGACCACGACCTGGCGGTCGTCGGCCGTGTAGGACCACATCGTGCGCCCGTCGGTGACGAGCAGCTGCTCGCCGAGGTCGAGGCGGAAGGCGTTGCCGCGGACGGCGAGCGTGCCGTTGAGGCGCTGGCCGCCGGAGGTCTGGACGAAATCCGCTTGGAGCGAGCGGACGGTGCCGTAGCGGCGCTGGAGCCCTCGCGCGACGGCGTCGGCCGATTGGGCGTCAGCCTGTCCTGCCCAGAGGACAGTTGCGAGAGCGAGCAGGGCGCCGAGGCGGGGAAACGTGGCGAAACGGGGCATGGCGGTGGCGGTGTGCGGGGGGATGCCCGAAAGCAGCCAAACCCCGTGCCGCGCTCCGTAGGTCCACCGTCACGCCGTCTTCGCCCGGCTCAGCGAACGCTGAAGCGGATAGGCAGGGTGATCGTGGATGCGACGGGCACGCCTGCGCGGATGGCCGGCGTGAACATCGCTCGGGACACGGCCGCGATCGCCGCTTCGGCGAGGGCCTGCTCGCCGATCCCGCGGGCCGTTCGGTTGACGGCGCGAACAGAGGACACGGTGCCGTCCGCCTGCACATCTACCGTAACGTCGATCAGCCCACTCGTCCCCGCACGGCGGGCGACGACCGGATAGTGCAGCGACTCTTGCAGCCCCCGCAGCCCGCCGATGAGCGTCGGGAAGGGCGGCGCGCATGCCTCAGCACGGGCCTCGCTCCGGCACAGGGGCTGGCGATACGTGATGACGCGCTGCTCGGCGTCGAGACGGACATCGGCTGCGCCGCTGAGACCGTTTGTGGCGAGATCGTACGCGAGGACATAGCCGTCGTCCTGAACGCGGACACGGCTTTCGTCGAGGCGCTCGCGGACATCGCGCAGCATGGCCGACTCGCCAGGCGCTAGGCGGAGCGAAACAAGCCGGAGCGTATCCGTGGTGACATAGGCTCCCACCTCGGCGAGCTCAGCACTGGTGGCGTTCCACACGTGCGACCTCATGTTCTGGCGGTCCGAGGTCCAGACCGAGTCCGGAGCGGGAAGCCCGTCTCCAGTCCATGGCTCCCCGAGGCGGCTCATCAGCACACCCAGCTGAAAGCCCGCTTCTCGGGGCGGGCTGTCGGAGATGCGGAAGCGGACGGGAAGTGCCATTCGGACATTGACGGTCTGGCCGTCCTGACGACCGGGCACGAAACGGGCGGCCCGGACAGCTGTGACGGCCGCCGAGTCGAGCCCCGGGCTCGCGCTGCGCGCGACTTCGACTGCAACCGGGATCCCATCGTCCCGGACGATAAAGCGGACCACGACGAGGCCCTCATTTCCCGCCTCGCGGTCCGCGGCCGGATAGACGATGGTCCGCTGGAAAGCCGCGAGCCCGCCGATGAGTTCGGGCGTGACCTCGGAAAACTCCAGCGTGGAAGCGGACGCGTCGGTTTGCGCGGCCGAGGTCCGGGTGGCGAGCAGTGCGGCGAGAAGAAGGACGAAACGCATCGGCAGGACGGGGATGAGCGTGCCAACCTACTCCGCGACCTGCACGCGCGTGAGGCCGTTCGGACGCCCCCAAACAGCGCGGGGCGCGGACCTGACGATCCGCGCCCCGCACTCGGCTCCGAGTCGGCGATTATGCCTCGACGGCGTCGGTGGTGTTGACGGACTCGTTTGCCGGCTCGATCTGCTTCGAGCGAGCTGTCCGGATTTCGATGCGGCGCGGACGCGACGCCTCGGCCTTGCGAACCGTCACGAAGAGCACTCCCGAGTCGTAGTCCGCCTCGACCGCCTCCGCGTCGGCATCCGGACCGAGCCGGAAGGCGCGGGCGAAACGGCCGTAGCTGCGCTCGACGCGGTGGAAGCGGCCGTTGCGGAAGTCGTCGCGGAGCGTCCGCTCGCCCGAGATCGTCAGCACGCCCTCGGCGAGCGTCACGTCGAGCGATGCGGGGTCGACGCCCGGCACGTCGAGCGCGACGTGGTATTCGCCCTCGACCTCGACAATGTCGGCGCGGGGCGACCAGACCGCCGTGTTCTCACTGGTCGGCATCATGGCCTGGAAGAGGGAGTCCATCTCGCGCCGGAGCCCGTTGAGGTCCCCGGCGACGGGGCGCAGAAAAGAAGCCATCGTAGGGGGTGGAAGGTGAAAAAGGGGCCTGGCGAGGTGCCAGATGCGAACACTCTAGCGATTGGCGTGCCAATGGAAGTCACTGCGCCGTTATTGCAGAGCCGTGCTCACCGGCGTGCGACCCGTCTGCCGAGATGTCCAGCGCGGCCCGTCGCCTCGCGCGTCGCACTGAACTCCTGACACCCGGCTCGCCCCCACGAGGCTGTCGCGTTGTCAGCCGAGCCCGCGCAGAAAGCGAACCGGCGAGGGCCCATCACAGGGTGCCAGATGAGATCCCGGCTTGATCGGCAGCGAGCGGTGCTGCCTGTCGTCCAGCCTCTAGTTGCCGAGGCGCCGCTCGCCGCGGCGGCGCAGGCCGCGGCCCGTACGCTGCGCATACAGGTCCTCGCCTGCACGGAGGCGCCGCA
>DASVSE010000309.1:0-7717 GCA_036388235.1 Rubricoccaceae bacterium
TAGTGCAACGAGGCCTTCAGCGCCCGCGCCTGCCTGTCCACAGTGCACCGCTCAACGTGGTCCGGCGCCGGCACGATGCGCGCACGTTTGAAGCAGACGGACCGGTCACCACGGGTACTAGCGGTGATGCTGTGAACGACCGGTATCCGTTCAAGGGCTTGCAGTGGTTTGACGCCGCCCGGCTCCACAATAGACGTCGCAGAGTAGTCAGCAGAATTACTCCAGGAGCTTTTCTCGGCTTATGTGGCCGTGCTGTCAGTGGTCCCTTCCGACCCGGAGCCGTTCGACGCGGAGGACCGGCTTAAACAGGAAGCCCTGGAAGTTTTGCGACGCGGGGTTGCCCCGGACGACAAACGACTCCTCGACGTTAAAGTCCACGAGGACGTGGACCGTGTCGGTCTCGCTCGGTGCGGCATGAGCCGGGAGGTCCACCTTGATCCCGGCCTGCTGGCCGCTCGGGACCCGGAGCGGGTACGTCCGTCCGTCGGCGAAGACCACCCGGGCGGCGTCGGCGAGCAGGAATCGGATCTGGTGGTATGTCCCGGTGGGGACCGATGTCGTCGTCAGCAGGGTGTCGATCCCGCCCTGGAGGTCGAGCAGGTTGACCTCGACGGGGACCCCGTCGTAAAGCACGACTGACTCGGTGCTGTCGTCGCCCGAGACGAGTTCGACGCGCCGGACCGCCACGTTGGCCGAGTCGGCGAGGTCGAACGGGAACGGGGCGTCTTTGAGGCGGACCGAGTACGTGGTCGACCCGGAGGCCGAGCCGGAATCGCACGCGGCGAGCGAGCCGAAACCGACGGCGAGGATGCCGAGGACGGGGAGGAAGCGCATGGCTCTGGAGGCGGTGTGGACGGAAAGGTCGACCGGCAGGTGGCCCACCGGTAGTCCTGGGCCGCCTCGGAGGAGAGGGCCGTCACACATGTCTTGAAAATGAGTCACGAGAGGCACGTGCTCACACGACCGGAGGCAAGGTCCGGTCCGGTGCCTGCATCCCTAGCGCACCACGAGGAGCCGACGGCTCGTCGCGCACGTCGCGCCCTTGCACGCGGACGACGTACCCTGCTCGTTGCGAGCCGCGACCCATCGACGACGAGAGGGGCGTCGGTGTCCGCCGGGGTGTCGCCGTCTAAGAGCGTCACGACGGTTCGCCCGAGCGCGTCGATGACGGTCGCCGTGACGTGCTCGGGCGCCGAGACGCGGAGCGGCCAGCATGTTGTCGCCCGATAGCATCCGGCCACTGTACGTACCGAACACGCGTCTCTTGCTGCCATCAAGACACACTGCCAAACCCTTTCACGCCGAGAGCTTATTGACACGGCATCCGTGAGAGGGCTTGGCTGAGTCCTCTCACATTGAGAACGGCCGTCAGGCGCTCTGCACTGCTGGGATCTACAATGGTCAGCGTAGCCGTCCGGGCTTGACCGATCCCACGCATGAAGGGCCCACCTTCGCCGATCGCAAATGGGGACGAACGTCGGAGGTCGCTGAGCAGACTTGACCGGTATGGGCCTTCGTCGGCCCCACTGCCGAACCGGTAGGTGAACTCGACTTTCCCGTCCGCGTCCCCACGGAGGGGGCGGTGAAGAAGGATGGGACTGGGTCCACCGCCCTCACAGACGAAGGCGAGGCCGAGCCGGTCGGACCCGGTTCGAATGGAGACCTCTCGGGCTCCCGTGTTGGGGTTCGTTCCTCGGACAACGGTCCACCTGGACCACACGACTGCGGGGCCCTCGTCGGCCGGGGGAGCCTGGGGGATGAGAAGTGCAGGCGCCGCTCCCGACCCCAGGACGAGTGTGGCCGCAAGCGCGTCGCAGAAGACTCGGCCAGGGTCGGGCGCTGTAGTGCTGCAGTGGAGGACGTACCGACCCGCGCGAGCGGGGGCGTCCGCGATGTACTGGGCCGAGTGGAGGATGGCAGGTGAGGTGCCACTGAGCGGGATGGATAACCGGGTCAGCAGCCGGACGGCAGGGAAACCACCGATCCGCACGAGCGAATGCGACACGTACTCGACCCCGATCTCGACGCTGCCCCCGCCGTACTCCCGCGCAGCGTCAAGGAATGATTCGAGATTATCCGGTTGCTCGAGGATTCGAGCGAGCTCGGCCGCGGAGGGTCCTCCAGGATCGTGCGGTTTGCACCCGAGACTCAAAACGTTGAACTCCGGGGCGAATGGGTCGCCGAGCCGCCCATAAGTAGCCATGAAGCAACGCTCAGCTGTCGGGGGGGCGGGCACCCATGTCGGAGGGTATTGGAGGGAGAAGCGGTGCTCTGGATCCTTGAAGACCGGAAACTCAGAGACCTCGACGCCCGGGCGGGTCTGTGCCTGAACATCGGGGAGAGCGACCGTGAGCGACGCAAACAAGGCGAAGGCCAACCCAAGAGAGCAACGGGTCACAGGCGCACGCTCGAGGCGCTTTCTGAGGTGAGCGTGAACGTTCCAGCGATCGCGTCGCAGATGACGATCCCAGCCTCGCCGTCCGTCCTAGACGTCATGCAGGTGAAGACGTACTGGCCGCGGAGGTTCGGGAGCGAAGCGAGGTACTGCACAGCCCGAAAGTGGATTGGACCATCGGCAATCGGAATGTCTACCCTGTATTCCCAGCGGAGGGCAGGGATTTTTCCAAGCTGTCCGGCCCCGTGAGACTCGTGGCGAATGTAGAACTCACTGCCTTCGTTGACCTCCCGCATGAATGTGGCCAACCCCGTTGGGCTCTCAAGTTGACGAAGGAGTTCAGCAGCATCGAACGCGTCCGCGCCAGGGTTGTCTTCGCATCCAATATTGATAACGGCGATGCCCTCCCGCCCATCCTTCTCCGTCCACGAGCGCTCAGCAGCGAAGCAATCTCCCTCCTCTTGGACTCCAAGGGTCCACCCAAGTGGGAGCCCGATGGAGAACCTGCCCAGAGGGTCCTTGTGCAGCGCGAATGAGGTGGTATTGACTATCGGAGTGGCTTGTGCAAGTGCAGCAGGACTCCATAGTAGGGCGAGCGCGCTCAGCAAGAAGGCTGGAATGACCTTCATAGATCGGTAGGGAGGTTGATTGATTGCTAACAGCTGGGCCCAACGAAGTAGAGGCCTAACCAGCGAACGGCCTCTCGTTCCATGGCTGCATCCGAGTGCGCTCCTCTAGACTGCCATTTGATAGTCTGGCAGATGGAAACCGGGGTAATGATACGTGCCAGCGGGGCCATGACAAGCGAGCCGTCAGGCGGTCTGGAATGCGCTTGAAGCAGTTCGGGCATTCGACTCGCCGACCGAGCAGGTCGTACGCCGCCGAGACCTTCTCGGGCTGCGGGACCGACACGGACGCGCGTGCCGCGGACCGGGTTCGGTGCGCTGAAAGCGCGAGCGCCGACGGCAGGGAGGCCGCGAAAGCTCCTCGTTCGCTACCTCGTGCCGCGTCCCGCCTCGCCGACGATGACGAGGCCGAAGGCCTGGTCGGTCAACGCAAACTCCTGGCGGACCGTACCGTCACAGGTAGCGCCGTGTACCGAGTGGTCCCGTAAGAGCCCTCGAGATGCCAGGTCCTAGTCGCAGCGCATGAACACGGCTCCCTCGTGCGGACGGACCCGAACGAGAGAGCTGTAGGGCTCTATTCGCCCCTCGTGCGTCGAGAGCGCGGAGCGCCACGCGCCTGGCGGCAATACGACCGTCGTCTCTCCCCCACCGACATGAAGCACGATGACGGCTTGGCTGTCGCCGAGCGTCCGCTCGTAGGCAAAGACATCCTCGGGGACGGAATCGAGGGCGCGGAACACCCCGCTGTGGAGGGCGGGTGTCGTGCGGCGGAGGGCGAGGAGGCGCCGGTACAGGGTGAGGATTGATCCCGCGTCGGCCGATTCGGTCTCGACGTTAACCGTCGGGTGCGTCGGGTGGAGCGGGAGCCAGAGCGCCTCGTCGGGAGCGGTCGAGAAGCCGGCTGTGGACGAGGCGTCCCACGCCATCGGCGTCCGCCCGCTGTCGCGGCCGAGCCCGGGGACGCCGGTGCGGATGCCAGCCGGGTCCCGGACCCGCTCAGGCGGCACCTCGACGTCCGGCGTCCCGATCTCGTCGCCGGCGTAGATCGTCGGGGTGCCCCGGAGCGTGAGGAGGAGCATGGCGGCGAGCCGGGCCCCGGCCTCCCCGCCCACCCGGGTGAGGAGCCGCTTCTCGTCGTGACTCCCGAGGACGTACGTCGGCCAGGCCCCCGGTGGCACCGCGGCCTCGACGGCCTCGACGTGGGCGCGGAGACTCTTGGCCGTCCACGGCGTGCCGAGGAGCCCGAAGTTGATCGGAAGGTGGAACTCGTCGCCTCGCCCGCCCCCCTCGGGCACGCCGAAGTAGCTCGCCCACTGGGGGAGATCGTGCCCGAGGTGCATCTCGCCGAAGAGGGCCCGGACCGGTGGGACCCCTCGCCCCCGCCCGCCCGGCCCCGGGTACGTGTCGACGACGGCCCGCAGGATCCGGAACAGCTCGTGGACGTCTGGGTGCGCCCGGTCGTAGAGGTGCCTCTGACGGTCGTAGTCGGAGACCGGCTTGTGACCGGCGTCGGGGGCCGGCTCGGGCGGGTTGTCGCGGAAGAGCGGGTCCTTGAGGATGTAGTGGGCCGTGTCCACCCGGAACCCGTCCACGCCCCGGCCCATCCAGAACGGAAGGGTGGCGAGCATGGCGGCGCGGAGACCGGCGTTCCGCCAGTTGAGGTCCGGCTGCTCGGCGAGGAACGAGTGGAGGTAGAACTGGCCCGTCGCGTCGTCCCACGTCCACGCCGGCCCGCCGAAGGCGGAGAGCCAGTTGTTCGGCGGCTCCGGCGCCCTCCCCGTGCCCGGCCCCGTGCCGGCGCGGGCATCGCGCCAGACGTACCAGTCGCGGTGGGGGCTCTCGCGGCTGGACCGGCTGGACCGGAACCACGGGTGGAGGTCCGACGAGTGGTTGGGGACCCAGTCGACGACGACGCGAAGCCCGAGCGCGTGGGCCTCCGCGACGAGCCGGTCGAACGCGGCGAGGTCCCCGAAGACCGGGTCGACGTCGCAGTAGTCGGCCACGTCGTACCCGCCGTCCTTCAGGGGGGATTGGTAGAACGGGCTGATCCAGACGGCGTCGACGCCGAGGTCGGCGAGGTAGCCGAGGCGGGACGTGATGCCGTCGAGGTCGCCCGTCCCGTCCCCGTTGGAGTCCTGGAAGGAGCGCGGGTAGACCTGGTAGAGCACGCCCGTCTGCCACCACGGGCGCGGAGAGGAATCCGACACGGGCCTACCTCACGATCAGGACGCGGCGCGCCGCGACGCCGGCGTCGCCCGAGAGGCGCACGACGTAGACGCCTGCGGCGAGATCGCGGCCAGCGCCCCACGCCAGCGTGTGCGCGCCGGCCGCGAGGACGCCGTCGTGGAGCGTGGCGATGGTCCGCCCGAGCGCGTCGACGACGGTGACGGTCACGCGCGCCTCGCGGGCGAGCGCGAGCGGGACTGTCACGGCGCCGCGGGCGGGGTTGGGGAACGGCTGACCGAGGCCGAGGGCGGCGTCCGGGCCGTCTTCGGCGGCCGTCTGGTACAGCCCGCCGACCTCAGCGGCCGTCAGTGCGACGTTGTAGACGCGGACGTCGTCGATCGTGCCGGGGAAGTTGTAGGCCGCGTCCGAAGGCAGCATCTGCCCGATCAGGAGCGGCAGGTCCGTCGTGCGGATCGCGCCTTCCTGCGCCACGTCCGAGGCGAGCGCGCCGTTGACGTAGAGGCGCATCCGCGCCCCGTCGTACGTCCCGACGAGGTGTGTGAAGGTGTTCGCCGCGACCGGAGCCGGCGCGTCAAGGTCCACGATGCGCGCCGTCGTGTTGACGGTCCAGCGCGGGCGGCCCTCAGGCGTCAGCGAGACCTTCCAGCGGTTCTGCCACGAGCCGTGCGAGACGGCGAACATCTCGCGGCTCGGGAGCGCCGACGGATTGATCCAAACGCTGACAGAGACGCGCTCGGTCGGGGTGAGCGCTGGCGTCGCCGAGACTGTCACGACGTCGTCGACGCCGTCGAAGCGGAGCGCGTGGCCCGCGACGCCGTCGCGCCCGGGTGTGGGGACCGGGCCCGAGAGCGTCCCATCGTGGTTGAAGACAGTCGCGTCGTCGGCGTTGCCGTCGAGGTTCAGGTCGAGGATGAGCGTCCCGACGACGAGCGCCCGCGTGCCAGTCGCGGAGGCGCCGGACGGGTCGGTCGCCGTGCAGGTCGCCGTGACGACCCCGGGCGCGGCGGGCGCGGTGTACGTCGTCGTCGCGCCCGGGCCCGAAACCGTGCCGGCCGTCACGGACCACGTGTACGCGAGCGCATCGCCGTCGGGGTCGGTCGCGGCGCAGGTCAGCGCGGTCGTCCCGTTCGGGGCGAGCGTTGCCGGGCTCGCCCCAACGGTCACGCCCTGCGGCGCCTGATTTACGACGACGCTCAGGCGCAGCGTCGCCGTCCCGGTCCGGGCTCCATCGCTCGTGGTGCACGTAATGTCGGCGTCGCCGATGTCGGGCGAGGACCACGTCGCGGTCCGGCCGCTAGGCACCAGCGTCCCGCGAGACGCGGCCCACGTCACCGTCGGCTCGGCCGTCTCGGCGTCGTCGGGCGTGCAGTAGAGCGTGGCCGTCTGGCTACGGGCGAGCGTCGTGTCCGTCGCGACGAGGGCGCGGACGCGCGGCGGGAGGTTGCCGGCCGTTCCGTCGCGGTAGTCGATGACGATGCCATTGACCATGCGCCGGCCGTCGACAGACGTCTCGGTCCCGCCGGCCGTCGGGAAGACGAGGACGCGGGCGGCGTCCGGTGGGATCGTCACGGCCGGACGTCCCGAGACGCCTCGGGCGATGAACGCGTTGGCGACCGCGTCGTAGACGTCGTACGTCCCGAATGTGAGGGGGACCGTGACGGTCTGGGCGCTCGCGTGCGGGTTGTAGATCAGGAACGACTGGTATGAGGGCGTCCGGTAGACGTCGGTCTTGCGGAGGTCGAGCCGGAGGACGCCCGGGACCTCGGTCGAGTCCACGACCGCGGCGAGGTACCCGACGCTGGACGAGCCGTAGAGCCCGAAGTTGGTCGGCGCGAAGTTGTCGCCCGTCGCGTAGGGGCTGCGCGGGACACCCTGCTCGTCATTTCGCGTGCCGCGGAGGGCCTCGTAGGCGACGAGCCCGCGGGGGTCGTTGGGGTACGCCCACGCCTCGCCGTCCTGATTCTCGGCGGGCAGCTCGGTGCTGTAGAACAGGCGCGAGGCGCTCGCAAGGTTGACCATCCAGCGCCCGATGGCGCGGGCGTAGCGGTCGTCGTAGCGGGCGACGGGGACGAGGGCGGCGGCCTGCTGGAAGCCGTTGAGCGCGAACGCGTAGCCGTTCCCGTCCACCTCGCCGACGAGGCCGTCGAGCGAGCGGCCACCGCGGTTGATGCCGGCGATCGTGCCCCACCCGCGGATCGGGCCGCGGTCGAAGGACCACGCGAGCAGCTTGCCGACGTCGAAGGTCGCGCCGACTTCGGCGTTCATCCGGGCTGCGGCGAGCGTCCCGTAGGGAAGCTGGAGTTCGTAGGACGGGTTGTTGACCTGCCGTTCGAGCGCTTCGAGGGCCTGCTCCGCCCCAATCCGGTACCGCTCCTGCCCGGTCTCGCGGTAGGCGCTGTAGAGGATCCACGCGATGGCCCCGGCCGCCTCGGGCTCGTTGGCGCTGCCCGAGACGAGCGGCGTCTGCGTCGAGAGCGCGAACGCGCGGTAGTTGATGTTGGGGAGCGCC
>DASVSE010000310.1:0-3907 GCA_036388235.1 Rubricoccaceae bacterium
CGGCGTCCTTGACGGCGTCGGCCTGGCGGCCATCTTTGCCTTTGAAAAGGTCCTGGCCGGCGTCCTTGAGGAAATCGAGGAGTCCCATGAGACTGAAGGGGTTAGCGAGAGAGGAGCCGAAGAGGGTCGGCTGTGGAGGCATCACGCGGGGGCCGTCCGTCCGGTTCCGTGGGCCGAGGTGCGCTGGGCCTGAGGCACGCTGGACGCGAAGGGCACTCGGGCGGTCTCGTTTGCGACGCGACCGCTTTACGCCGATACGGAGGCATGCTGTCCCGACAAATCTGTGATTCATAGCCGGACCACCCCAAGCTGGCCCGGCGTTGCAGGAGTCCCCGCAGTCTGCTTCCCCGCCCCTTTCCCGACTTTTGCCATGCGCCTCTCCCTCTTCGCCTTCGCCGTCGTCGCTCTGACGGCCTCGGGCTGCGACTCGACCGGAATCGACTCCCCGACGTGCCAGACCAACTGTGGCGGCGGCAACACGCCGGGCGGGGGTGGGACGCCAGGTGGCGGTGGCACGCCGGGCGGTGGTGGCACGACGCCCGCGTTCACGTTCGCCCCGGTCAACCCCGCCGCGACCTACCTCCGGACCGACCAGAGCACGGCCGACGCGACGCCGTTCCTCCTCGCAGACTATGGCCTCGCCCCCGGCGAGCGCGTCTGCTTCCGGACCGTCGGCGACTTCTACTACGCTCCGGGCCTGCTCGCCTCGACCCGCGGCGAAGCCCTCGCGACCGGCGTCTTCAGCGCCAGCAACGTGCTGAACGCCTCGACCGAGCGCGTCCGCGTCAAAGACGCCATCGACGGCGACTGGGACATCTTCACCCGCCCGACGTATGGGACGGCCGCCGAGACCAACATCGACGAGGACTTCGAGGTCACCGACGACTGCTGGACGGTCCCGGTCGGTGCGACGCACTTCTTCCTGAGCGCCTACGACGACTCGTTCCTCGACAACTCGGACGCCCGCGCCGCCGGTCAGGAGTTCGGCGTGTTCGTCACAGAGCAGAACTAGGCTCTAAGACCCCAAACGACGACGGGCGGGCCGAGCATCTCGCTCGGCCCGCCCGCTGTGTATTGGTAGACGGGGTGCCTAGATCGTCGCCGTGCGGCCCGCGTTCTGGACGCGCAGCCAGTCCATGAGCGGCGCGAAGTAGTCCAGCATGGGCTGGGCCGTGAGCGGACGGCCCGTCGCCTCTTCGAGCAGGCGGTTGCCGTCCACGATCGCGCCCGGGCGCAGCAGCCCGCGGAGAAAGTCCCCGACCTCGCGGCGGCCGTAGTAGTCCGTGTCGCGCGGGTCCTCGTGGAGGATGTTGCGCGCGATGTGGTCGTGGAGCTGGAACAGGAGCACGTACGAGAGCGCGTAGTCGTAGTACTGCGCTGGGTCGTCGTTGATGTGCGTCTTGGTCGCTGCGTCGTTGAACGGCGCCCCGACGGCGGCCCGGGCCGGGTCCGGCGGGACGATGCCCTGGAACTCGCGGGCGTACTGCCACCACCGCGCGTTCCACTGGGTTGAGTCGATTTCCTCGGCGTAGAGGTCGTGCTCGAAGGAGGGCATCACGCCCGTCGAGAACGGGATGAAGGTGACGTAGCTCAGCGCCTCGCGGAGTAGGTTCTGGACCGGATCGACGACGGCCACGCTGTCGGTCTCCAGCCCGACGTGGCTGAGGAAGCGCGGCTGCATCGAGGCAAGCCCCATCAGGCTCCCGACGGCCTCGTGGTACGCGCGGTTGGCACCCTCGCGGAGCAGGACCGGTACCTCGGGGCGGGTGTACGAGAGGTAGTAGTAGATGTGGCCGAGCTCGTGGTGCGTCGTCTCGTACCACTCGGCGTTCGTCTCGACCGACATCAGCGAGCGGACGTCGCGGTCGAGGTCCATGTGCCACGCGCTCGCGTGCGTGTTCTTCTTGTACGGCGAGCCTGCGGGGAGCGGGTACAGGCTGGAGCGGTCGAAGAACGACCGCGGGAGCGGCTCGAAGCCGATCGACGTGTAGAAGCGCTCGCCCTGCTCGACGAGCCACTGAGGCGTGTGCTCTGCGAGCGCCGCGTCCAGGCCCGCGCCAGCGTCCGCTGCGCTCGGGTCGGCGAGGCTTGCCAGGGCCGACCAGTCCTGGCCCCAGCGGTTCGGGAGCCAATCGGCCGGCAGCATCTCGGGCACGGGCTGATTGTAGCGGGCCGCGAGTTCGTAGCGGGCCCACGTGTGGAGCTCGCGGTAGAGCGGCCGCAGCTCGTCATTGATCTGGCGCATCTGGGCCAGCATTTCGTCCGACGTCTGCCCGTAGTCCTGGACCTGGTACGCGAAGAAGTCCTCGTAGCCGAGGGCCTGAACGGTCCCGTTGCGCAGGTCCCGAAGCTCGGCGAGGCCTTCGGTCAGCGTCGGGCCGATGGCTTTGGACGCGTCCCACGCCGCGCGACGCTCCGCGAGATCCGTCGACGTCCGCAGGATCTCGTCGATCTCGTTGGGCGTGACCTCAACGGAGTCGATGCGGAAGGTGTACCCGTACAAAAGCTCGGTCTGAGCCGCTTCGGCGGCAATACGCTGGCGGACGAGCGGCGCGACGGTCTGCGGGTTCGCCGCCGCTTTGTACAGGATGGTCTCGATCTGACGCACCTGGAGGTCCGTCAGGACGTCGCGGCGCGCGAGGAGCGCCTGGGCGCGGGCGATGTTGTCGGCCGAGCCCGTGAACTCGGCGAAGGCCTCGTTGGCGAGGCGAAGGCGGCGCGCCTGGGCCGTGTCGCCCTCGACGATGCGCGTGTTGGCGTCCCACTCGGCGTTCGACGACGCCGTGTACAGCGGGACGTAACGGCGCGTGTAAGCATCTAGAAAGAGGTCGGCCTCCTCGCGAAGGCCGGCGTCAGTCGCCGGCGCGAGCGTCTCCGTCGACGGCGGCCGAGCGCCGAGGCGGGCCGTCTCTACGCCGGCCGAGCACGCGCCGAGTGCGAGGGACGCCGCGAGCGCGGCGGGCGCCGCAAGGGCGGCAAAGGATCGGGTCACGAGAGGTCGGGGAGTTGGGGAGCGGCCGAAGGTAGCCGGCCGCGGGGTCGTTTGAGGAGCAACGGCCGGGCGGTGCGCGTCCGTACGCGGCGCGTCATCTGGACTGCGCCCCACCCGCCCGCCCGCCGTTGATCACCGTCACCCACGCCGCCGGCCGCTACGCCGTCCACACCGAGGCAATGGACCGCGCGCCGGATCGCCTTCGCGACGCCGGGCTCGCTCCCGGACGCGCGCTCGTCGTCACCGACACAACCGTCGCCGCGCTGTACCTCGACGCGCTCACGAACGCGCTCCGATCGGACGGCTGGGAGCCGCACCCGATCGTCGTCGCGCCCGGTGAAGGCTCTAAGTCGCTCGGGACCTTCGCCGACGTGTGCGACGCGGCCCTGGCAACCGGCCCGACCCGTTCGACGCCCGTCTTCGCCCTTGGCGGGGGCGTCGTAGGCGACCTAGGGGGCTTTGTCGCGGCGACGCTGCTCCGCGGCCTCCCACTCGTACACCTCCCGACGACCGTTCTCGCACAGGTGGATTCCTCCATCGGCGGAAAGACAGGCGTAAACACGGCGCGCGGCAAGAACCTTGTCGGCGCGTTCCACCCGCCGCTGTTCGTCCTTGCCGACCCGGCGGTGCTGGCGACGCTGCCCGTGCGCGAGGTCCGCTCCGGGCTTGCCGAGGCCGTCAAGCACGGCCTACTCGCGGGCGGGCGATTCCTCGACCTGTTGACGGAGAACCGAACTCGCCTCGCCGTGCCCGACATCCTGCCACGCGTCGTGCGCGAAGCCGCAGCCGTCAAGGCAACGGTCGTGTCGGCCGACGAGCGCGAGGGCGGCGCACGCGCCTTTCTGAACCTCGGCCACACGTTCGGACACGCGCTTGAGGCCGCGGCCGGCTATGGCACGCTCACGCACGGCGAGG
>DASVSE010000311.1:0-2042 GCA_036388235.1 Rubricoccaceae bacterium
CGGCCGCGTGGGTGTCGTCGCCGGGACGTAGACCCACGCGCCGGTTGCGTCGTCGTACCAGCCCGTCCGCGGAACGAGGCAGTTGTTGGAGGGGCCGTAGATGAACACGGCTGCCTGGCGGTCGTAGTCGCTGTTGATGACGGCGACGTGGGTGCCGGTCGTGTTGCGGTTCCAGATCGAGTAGAGGTCCGCCCCCCCGAGTGCGACCTCGGACTCGGGCGACGTGCTCACGATGGTGCCGAAGCCAAGCGCGGCGAGCCCCAAGCGCGCGAAGGTCGGCTGGCCCATCCCTCCACCGACGGCGGGTGGCATCTCGCGCCACGCGGCGGCCGTCGTGGCCAGGCGGACGGCTTCGGCAGTGTAGCGGTCGAGGTCCGCCTGCTTCCGCGACTGCTCGAACGACTGGACGCCGATGACGACTGCAAGGCCAACGATGACGATGCCGAGAACGAGGAGGAGGAGTTGCTGCTGGCCCATCGCGCGGAGAAAGAGAGATCCGGGATGGTGTATCGGTCGCTAGGGCGCGACGATTAACCAGCGGCGAGGGTGGCATCGACGGCCGCCGCTGCGGCACGGGTGATCCGGGCGTGCAGCGCCTCGTTGGTGACCCGGTCCGTGCGGACCTCGACGACGGCAGACTGCCCGGACGCGACCGCCTCGGCGAGGACGACCTCGAAGGCGTCGGCCGTCTCGGGCGCGTGGTATGCGAGGCCGAATTGGGCCGCGGCGTGCCCGAACGTCAGGCCGTGCGGCGTGCCGAAGGCTGCTTCGAACGCCACGGTATCCACGGGGTGGGCGCCGCGCGAGACGGGCAAAAAGTGGAAGATGCCCCCGCCGTCGTTGTTGACGACCACGACGACGACCGGCGGCCCGCTCCGGAGCAGCATCAGGCTCGTCTGGTCGTGCAGCAGGGCAAGGTCACCGATGAGCAGCACGACGGGCCAGTACGTGCTCTTCGTCCCCATCGCCACGCCGTATGCCGTCGCGACGGTCCCGTCGATTCCGCTTGCTCCCCGATTGGCAAAGCATTGGACGTAGTCGCCCCGGCCGGCTGAGGCAAACGCGTCGACATCGCGAACCGGCATCGAGGCGGCGACCACGAGGCACCCCTCGGCGGGGACACGCTGGGCCACCGTCCGGGCGACAAACGGCTCCGAGAGGTCGCGACCGATCTCACCCACGGCGGCCCGCTCGGCTGCCTCTGAGGCGCGATGCCAGCCCTGCGTCCACGCCGACCGCTCGGGCACGGGTGGGAGCGCCTCCGTGAGTGCCCGGCAGAACGCGGCGGGATCCGCGACGACTCGCTCCGTCACGACGTGGTTTGGGTCGAACCGCTCCGGTCCCGGCCGGACGACCACGTAGGGGTCGGGGCGGGCTGCGTCGATCAGTGCGAGGAGCCTCTTGGAGACGGGTCGGTCGCCGATGATTATCACGGCGTCTGGTTGATGCGCCTCCGCGAACGCGGGCGCCGCGAGCGCCAGATCGTAGTGCGCCGCCGATTCAGGCAGAGCACCGAAGCGCGCATGCGACGCGACATCGGGGAGAAGCGGCCATCCGAGACGCGCCGCAAGGTCTGCTGCCGCTCCGACGGCGTTTCTAGCGGACCCGAGCACGACGATTCCTCGCTCGACGCCGGCAAGGCGGGAGACGAGACCGGTGTGCTCCCAGCGACCAGGACTCGCGTAGGCCGTGATGTTCGTGTAGGGCGGCCACATCGACTCGTCTGCATCGTTCCAGCGCCCCAAGTGCGCCGTCAGCGCTGCGGCGTCCGTCCCGTCGGGCTCTGCGCCGAGAGGCTCGCGGAACGGGAGGTTGAGGTGGACCGGCCCGGCCGGGTGCAGCATCCGCGCGGCGGCGTGCGCCGCCGTCGTCAGGATCACGGCCGGGTCGAGCGCGGCGTCGGGCACGGGCACATCGAAGGCCCACCGCGTGAACGAGCCGAAGAGGCCAGGCTGACGGATCGTCTGGTTCGCGCCCGTCTCGCGCAGTTCGGGAGGGCGGTCGGCCGTGAGCAGGAGCAGGGGCACACCCGCCGCGTCCGC